>NZ_WTEW01000021.1:0-44535 GCF_009795865.1 Gilliamella sp. Pas-s27 | reverse complement strand
TAGGCATCAGAAGCAAACGAGTAAGATATGTTTTCCTGAAAAAACAGTAAAATAAAAACTTTAATAAAATCAATAACTTTCCTGATCGATTTTTATCGCTATTATGATATTTGTTTTTTAGCGTTTTGGTGTAACAAAGATTTTTTTTATAAGTGATATGGTTTTTATAAGTGACATGGCGGCGGTGCTGTTTAAAACCATTTTGTGAAATTTAGTGATTTTCTAGTATGGTTTAGTCACTCGCCGTTTAAATAAAAACATATTGTGTATTGTATTTAAATCAAGTATTCCTATTCTCAATTAAACGCAATTTGCCTAAACCCCGATACCTTTGTGGGTGAACTATTTTGGGCTATTTGTTCAATACGTCCAATGATTTTAATCAATTTGTCGCTGTAATTTGGATCAGTGGCATAATGTGCCGCTTGTAGTGCTTTAGCTGCTGTTCTGGCGTCTGGCGCATTAACTACTGCACGATAACGGGGACTATTTGTTAATAAATTAATATAATCGGTAAGCGCATGTTGTTTGCTATTATAGACCTTAAATTGGTCTTGGATTTTTACCATATTATTATTAATGTATTCTTGGGTAGTTAATCTCGTTGAGCGTCCCTGCCATGATGATGTTGCTTTAATGCCAAAATAATTGTAGCTTGATTGATTATTCTCTGTTTTTATTTGCTTTTGTCCCCAGCCTGTTTCTAAAGCCGCTTGCGCAATAATAACCTCATAAGGAATACCTGAACGTTTTGCAGCCTGCTTGGCAGGTTCAAGCCATTCGGTTACAAATTTAACAATATGTTCGTCTTTCCCATCTTTTATGGGTGTTTTTAACGATAATTCGTTGGTTGAGTTTGTTGTCTGATTTGCCTTGTGTTGGCGATAAAGCATTTGCCCTAATGCCTGAGGTGATATATTAGATGATACATCACTAAATAAAGACTGCGCTAACCGAAGATTTTGCGGGGCATTATTGGTATTTGATTGTAAATTTACCTTTGTTGATGGCGATGCATGATGACTTAATTGTTTAGTAATAATGTCAGCCAGTCCAAAGCCTTTACCTGCCGCTTGCTGTGCAATTTGCTGATCAAACATTGAAGTAAACAGTTGTGTAGCGGAATGATTAAATAAACCACTTTCTGGTACGGCTTTGCGCATTGACTGCATCATCATATTGATAAATAGCGTTTCAAACTGCTCAGCAACTTGCCTAATGCTTCCTGCCGAACCATTTGCAACACTGCGTTTTAATTGATTAAGCCCAGAAAAATCATAAGCAAAATGATTTAAAGATTGACTTATTTTATTATTCATACTGTATTTTCTTTTTTTATCATACCTAATTTAAATTACTCATAAGCCATGTAATGACAAATAAGTTAAATTGTTTCTAAAGCTGCATGTAAGCAACCTGCTGTTTTTAGTGCTTCTAGTATCGACATTAATTCGGTCGGATTAGCGCCGAGCACATTGAGTGAATTAATTACGTGATTTAAGTCTGCACCTGATGCTAGGTTGTGTAGTGCCCCCCCTTCTTGTTCTACACTGATTTGATTTTCAGGTGTGACAACTGTCGCGCCGCCAGCAAGTGGAGTATTGGGTTGGCTAACATTGAGTTTACGATTAATAACCACCGACAAATTACCGTGCGCCACAGCACAATTATCTAATCTAACTTTTTGGTTCATCACAACAACACCAGTTCGAGTATTGATTACCACTTTTGCCGATATAGGCGTTGCGGCTATCTCAAGGTTTTGTATTTGTGATAATAGCTTTACTTTTGCAGTATTTTCTTCTGGCATTTGCAAAGCGATTGTTGTGCCATCTAATGCGACAGCGATATTTTTTTGTAGTCTGTTAATTGCGTCCGAAATTTTTAACGCTCGGGTAAAATCAAATTCGTTAAGGTGTAAATGGATAATATTTTGTTCATTTAAGTTGATTTCTAACTCGCGTTCAATTGTTGCGCCATTAGGAATCGAAGCCCCTGCCATTTGGTTAATACTAACACTACTTCCTTTATTGCTTGCGCCCATTCCACCAACAAAAAGGTTACCTTGAGCAATAGCATAAACTTGATTATCAGCGCCTTTTAATGGCGTCATGATTAATGTGCCACCTCGTAAACTTTTGGCATTACCGAGTGAAGATACGACAACATCAATTTTTTGTCCAACTCGTGAATAAGAGGGTAATTTGGCTGTCACCATTACCGCTGCAACATTTTTCAGTTGCATATTGCTTCCTGACGGCACGGTAATACCTAGTTGAGATAACATATTAGTGATGCTTTGAATGGTAAAGGGGGTTTGTGATGTTTGATCGCCTGTTCCATCAAGCCCAACAACAATACCATAGCCAACTAAAGCGTTTTCTCTTACACCTTGAATAGTGACTAGATCACGTATACGTTCAGCATGTCCATTCGGTATGACCAATATCATCATAAAGATAATACTAAAAAAGGAACGCAGTTTTTTTATCATAATCAGACTCGTTAAAATGGGGAAAGATTTAAAAATAGACGCTGTAACCAGCCCATTGTTTGTGCTTCGTCAATATAGCCATTGCCAACATATTCAATGCGAGCATCGGCAACTTGTGTTGATATAACGGTGTTATTACCACTTATGGTTCTTGGGTTAACCACCCCCGAAAAACGGATAAATTCGGTGCCTTGATTAATCGCAATCTGTTTTTCACCAATTACTTTTAAATTACCATTAATCATGACATCTTGAACGGTAACTGTGATAGTACCGCTAAATGTATTTTTGGCATTAGCGCCACCAGAACCTTTAAAGTCATTGCTTCCAGAAAGATCTGTTTCGGCTTTGCCTCGACCAACTAATCCATCTAAAAAAGTGGGGATTTTTTTTACCCCTAAATTTACCGAGCCATTACGCCCCGCATTAATAGATGAACTTTTACTGGCGCTCACGTTTTCTTGCAAAACAATTGTTAACACATCCCCTACATGACGAGGGCGACGATCTTCAAACATAGGCTGATAACCAAAGCTACTAGGTTGAGTAGCTTGGTAAATCGAACCACTGGTGTTCACAATTTCGGGCATTTGCGGCACTATGCTAGTTTCGCCTTCAACTAATGCTTTTTTAGGCAACTGTGCACAGCTAAATAAAAAGAAAGCAATTAGAATATAAAGATATCTTATTTTGTTTATCATAGACTCATGCTTATAACTGATTTAAACGCTGTAACATTTGATCAGATGCCGAAATGGCTTTACTATTAATTTCGTAAGCGCGTTGGACTTGAATCATATTAACCAGTTCTTCAGCAACGTTGACATTAGAGGTTTCTGTATAGCCCTGATATAGCAACCCTGCACCATTTAATCCTGGGGTATTTTCGGTCGATGTTCCCGAACTTTCGGTTTCTAAATACAGATTTTCGCCAATACTTTCAAGTCCTGCATCATTCATGAATGTGTGTAACGTTAATTGACCAACTTGGACCTGTGTTGATTGATTAGCTAACGTCACATTTACTACGCCGTCACGGGCAACAGTCATTTTTGTTGCATTAGATGGAATCGTAATGGTGGGCTGAATTTCATAGCCTGCAGCCGTAACTAATTGACCATTTTGGTTAACTTGAAACGAACCATTACGAGTATAAGCTTGTGTTCCATCCGGTAATAAAACCTGAAAAAAGCCCTGACCATTAATCGCAATATCACTGCTATTATCAGTTGCTTCTAAATTTCCTTGGCTATGTAAACGCTCTGTTGCAACAGGGCGAACACCAGTACCAATTTGTAAACCTGATGGTAACGTTGTTTGCTCTGAAGATTGAGCCCCTGGTTGGCGAACAGTTTGATATAATAAATCTTCAAATACGGCTCTTTGTCTTTTAAAACCACTGGTACTAACATTGGCCAAATTATTAGAGATAATATCCATATTCATTTGTTGTGCCGTTAAGCCGGTTTTAGCAATCCATAATGATTTGATCATTTTTCTTCCTACTTAATATATTGATAAATCTAAGTTAGCGATAAAATTTGATTCGCTTTTTGTGCATTTTCATCAGCCGTCATGATTTCTTTCATCTGCATTTCAAAATGTCGAGAATGGCTAATCAAATCAACCATTGTTGAAACAGGATTGACATTACTGCCTTCTAATACCCCTGACATGAGTTTTGCTTTTGGGTTATCTTGCAATACCGCGCCACGTTGGTTGCGAGCTTCGTCAGTAAGTTGAAAAAAACCATCATCACCACGAACAACTTCATGACGTTCAAGATGCACTTTTTTGATTTTACCTGCTTGGGCAATGGTGGTTGGTTTATTACCTGCACCCAATGCAGAAAGCGTTCCATCACTGCTTATACTCACTTGCGATTGTTGTGGCACGGTTAAAACACCATTATCACCAACTAAAGGGTATCCTTGAATATTCAGTGTGCCATTTTGGTCAATTTGAATAGCACCATTACGCGTATAAGCTTCACTACCATCAGGAAGTTGTATGGCTAACCAGTGGTCTTGGGCTAAAGCAACATCTAAATTTCTGCCTGTGTAATTAAATTCACCCATTGCTGAATCAAACATTGGCGTTGTGGCTGTAACCATAGTTCGTGTCGGCATCGTTTGACTCCCAACAATAGGCACAGCTTTCATTGCTGTTAACTGAGCCCGAAACCCTGTTGTAGAGACATTGGCTAGGTTATGGCTAGTGATTGCCTGTTGATGAAGCGTTTGGCTTGCTGCCGACATTGCTGTATAAATTACACGATCCATAAATAACCTTTCAATTAGCGTAAATTAACTAACGTGTTTAGAATCTGATCCTGTGTTTTAATAGTCTGTGAATTAGATTGATAATTACGCTGAGCAACGATCATATTCACTAATTCTTGGCTCATATCAACATTAGATGATTCAATCGCACCACTAGTTAGTGAACCAAATGTACCAGAACTTGCTGCGCCTAAAACTTCGGTACCAGAGTTAATTGTTGATCGCCAGTTATTGTTACCTGCTGATTCTAAGCCGTTAACATTAGCAAAATCAGCCATAGTAATTTGACCTAATAACATTGTTTGCTGATTTGAATAAACACCATAAATCGAACCATCATCATTAATACTATAGCCAACTAAATCACCTGGTGCGTAACCATCAACTATTGGTGTTTTAATGCTGCCGACTTCTTTGCCCATATTTTGCTGAGAACTATTCGCTAACGATAGCGTAAAGGTATTATCCGCTGAACCATTTAAACCATTAATATTAATAGTCATTTCAGGATCACTAATTAATTTACCAGAAGAATCAAACTCCATTTGCCCAATTCGTTGTAAGGTTGCATTAGGATCGCTACTATCAAGATAGTGAACATCCCATTGATTATCGGCTGTTTTTACATAAAAAAGCTGAACATTACGTTGATTACCCAAAGAATCATAAGTAGTAATAGTTGTAGAATAATTGAACGTATCAGCATCAAGTGCGTTAACAGGTTGTTTTGTTGGCACCTTGCTATTTGAATTTAAATTAGTTTGCAAAGAAGCTTTTGTGGTAGCCGATGCATTTAACATTTCTTGCGAAATTTTTAATGGTCCTGGCGCTGCACCTTGCTGTACTTGAGGCGGCGTTCCTGTTGCAAGATACCCAGTCAGTTGTAAGCCATCAGTAGACACAATATTTCGTTCTGCATCCAATTGAAATTGCCCATTACGGGTATAGTAAATTTGACCATTGCTATCAACTAAGCGAAAAAAACCATTTCCTGAAATCGCAACATCTAAGCTGTTATTGGTCGTTGTTGCTGTGCCATCATTAAAATTTTGCATGACACTAGCGACTTTTACGCCCATTCCCACTTTTGACCCAGCATAAATATCAGCAAATGAGATGCTTGCACTTTTAAAGCCGACGGTTGCCGAATTGGCGATGTTATTGCCAATAACATCTAATTGTTTTGATGCAGCATTCATGCCGCTTACTGCTTGAGAAAACCCCATAGAACTTCATCTCCTTTAAAGAATTTGACGAACTTCGTCAATACTAATAGAACCAAGAATACCTAAATCGAGTAATACTTTATTGTTAACTTTACTGTTAATCACGCCATACACGACTGAATAAGATAACGATGTAGAGGATACTTTTTGCCCATCATTAGTGGCATTGACTGAAAAGGTATAACTCCCATCAGGTGCAATTGTTCCATCATTTAACATGCCATCCCAAGTAAAAGAGCTGACCCCAGCAGGAATCGCACCTAAATCGACTTCACGAACCACATTCCCCTTTTCATCTTGGATGGTAATAACCACTGAATCTGCATCACGCATCAATTCAAAACCAAAAGGCGTTGTGATAGTTTCTTTATCTGGTTTGGTAGTATCAAACGTATTGATACCATTAGGATCCGGGGTTGCTACTAAAATTTTATTGCCAGGTACCATAACGCCTTTACCAATCATATTGCTAGCATTAACCGATAAGCTATCGTCAATTTGCCCCGAAACCATGCCTAATGTGGTGTTAAGTCTTTCGATTCCTGCTAACGTATTAATCTGAGCAAGTTGTGAGGTTAACTGACTATTATCCATTGGGTTTGTTGGATCTTGGTTTTTCATTTGTGCAATCAATAACGTTAAGAAATTATCTTGTAACTCTTTACTAGAATTACCGTCAGACGTGTTTTTTTGCTTTGTTTGAGGACTTTTTACTCCTGAAGATTCTGAAACCAGTACATTCGATACTCCCATCAGTAACTCCTTATTATTGTCCTAATGTCAGTGTTTTTAGCATTAACGTTTTTGCTGTATTAATGACTTCAATATTTGCTTGATAACTGCGTGATGCAGAAATGCTATTAACCATTTCTGCAACTGCATCTACGTTTGGTTTTTGAATATAGCCTTTTGAGTCAGCTAAAGGGTGATTAGGTTCATAAACTAAATTCATTGGTGTTGGATCATCAATAACCTGCGACACTTTAACCCCTGCAATACTATTATTAGGGAAACCTTGATTATCTACTTGAAAAACGACTTGCTTGGCACGGTAAGCCTTACCGGATGTACTTGTTACACTATCAGCATTGGCTAAATTACTAGCGCTAACATTCATTCGTTGGGTTTGCGCCATTAATGCTGACCCAGATATTGCAAAAATAGAAAAGCTCATCATTATTATCCTTTTTGTAATACTGACATAATATTTTTAAACTGTTCACCTAAAAACGTTAAATTGCTTTGGTAGTGAATACTATTATCAATAAAAGCAGTGCGCTCTTGATCCATTTCGACAGTATTACCATCGGCTGATGCCTGATAAGGAATTCGATAAAGCACATTTTGATTAGGCTTAATTGATACCGCTCCTCGGATATGATTATTTGAGGTTGTATTTAGGTTGAAATGATTAATATGGCTCTGGTTGTTAAGTGCCTTAGTTAACTCAGCATTAAAATCAATATCTCTAGCCTGATAGTTAGGCGTATCGCTGTTTGCGATATTTGTAGCTAATATGTTTTGTCGTTTTTCTCGTATATTTAATGCTTGCTGATGAAAATTAACAAAAGTATCTAATTTATCCAACATAAAATTGTCTCACTTTTTTTGATGGTGAGAATTTTAAGCGAATCAAAAAAAAGTCATTGAAGAAATAACGGTAAAAATTGCCCTTATTTCAAGATTCATTTAATACAATGATAAAGTAAAATCAGTTTATGAATAATTTAAAACAAGTAAATATGATTAAAATTGCAAAATTAACATTCGCTATTTTTATACTATTTAGTTCGAGTACGGTTTTAGCTAATTCACTTGATAAACAGATTAATAATTTACTATTTCAACAGATTAACCATAAAACTGATGAGATTGTAATTACTTATCTTTCATCTAAACCTAAATTGGATTGCGATACACCAATACTTTCACTATTAGATAAAAAAAAATTATGGGGCAACATAACTATTAGTGCTCAATGTGATAATAAGAAAACATTTATCCAAATGCATGTTGCTGTTGTAGGTAACTATATTGTTGCTAAACAGTCAATAAATGCGGGAGCAGTAATCAGCAAAGATCATATTCGTATACAATCAGGTCGGCTAGATAAATTACCTTCTTCGGTTATTTTAAATGAAGTTGATGTACTTAATCGTATCGCTTTGCGTCATATCAATCAGGACGAGCCAATAAAAACAACAATGCTTCAAAATAGTTGGCTAGTAAAAGCAGGACAAATAATTAAAGTGATAATTTATGGAGAAGGTTACGAAGTGTCAACAAGCGGTAAAACGCTTAGTAATGCCGTATTAAATGAGAAAATTAGAGTCAAACTAAATTCTAATAAGATTGTCGAAGGAACACTTACTCAACAAGGAGTAATCATTTTCAACAAATAATATTAATGATTTTTTTATTATTGCCGATAATAAAACTAAACACTTAAATCTTCAATTTGATTAAAGGTATTTTATGAGTATAGATGCAACAAAATCCGTTACAACCATATCAGGGCTACTTAAAAATGATGTCGTCAATGAGCAACAAAAAAATGAAACAGCATCTGTACAAGCAAAAAATTGTGTCAATGTGAGTACCAACGTAAGCATAACTCAACATTCAATAGATCTTCTACATTCAACCGATAAGGATATCGATGTAGAAAAAATTGAACAAATAAAACAAGCTATTACTAATGGTTCATGGGTTATTGATACACATAAAATTGCAGATAAGTTAATTGAACAATTATTAAAAAATATTTAAAAATAAATAAATCACAATGATAGGAATATAAAAATGCAAGAACTCAATAACACTCTTAACAAAATAACAGAAATGTTACAAATGCTTTCAGAAATCCTGCAAACAGAGCAACAAATATTAATTGAAAATAGCTTAACAACTCAGTTAAATGAAATTATTAATCAAAAAAGTCAGCTATTAATTCAATTAAAATTACTGGATGAGAACCGCATATTGTTAAGCAAACAATTTAACATTCACCCCCCTTATGAAGAAAACTCAACAATCGCAGCTCATTGGTTATCAATCACTGATACAACAGCATTATTATCAAAGATAAATCGTGATAACGGATTAATTATTCAAAACCGCATGAAAGTAACTCAGCAATCAATCAATTATCTTAAAGGTATAAATAATCCAGTTGTGTATACCCAAAACGGCTACCAACAATCCGATGTCATTTCGTCAAAACGCGCTAAAGCTTAGTAGGAAATAGATATTTTTGATGGTAAAGGCGATAAATAGCACCAAAAATACCCTCTTATTCAGCCAATAACTTGTGAGTAATTAGTTCATACTGTTAGCATTGTAACTGTTAAACAAACTATAAAGTTTTATTTAATGTCATCATGGCTGACGATAGTGATCTAGATAAAAGTGAACAACCTACCGATAGCAAAATAAAAAAGGCTAGAGAAAAGGGACAGATCCCTAGATCTCGAGAATTAACCTCTTTGTTAATATTGCTAATAGGTATTTCTTTATTTTGGGTAATGGGATCACATTTAGTTAACCAATTAATCACAATTATAAAAATTGCAATCAAGGTTTCGTATAAAACCGATGATAGGTTAATTGTCTTTAATTTAGTTAACTTATTAATCCATGGTTTTTGGGCAGTTGTACCAATTTTTTTAGGTTTAGTTATTATTGCTATATTTGCACCACTTTGTGTTGGTGGTCTGTTATTTAGCTTGCAATCAATCAAACCTAATTTTAAAAAACTCAATCCAATATCAGGATTTGGCAGATTATTTAGTACTAAAATTTTTTCTGAATTGTTAAAGAGTGTGCTTAAAGTAATACTAATTACTATGGCTTCAACGCTGTTTTTAATGCATCATTTTTATGACATGTTATCGTTACCTAATATGTATTTAAATAATGCATTAGCGAAATCAACACAGTTAATTATTCTTTGTGGGATTCTTAGTGTTATCGCTTTAATACCGATGGTGGGTTTTGATATCTTTTATCAAATTTGGAGTAATTTAAAAAAATTAAAGATGTCAAAACAAGAAATCAAGGATGAATTTAAAGAGCAAGAAGGTAATCCACAAATCAAAGGGCGAATTCGTCAAATGCAACAAGCAATGGCAAGACGCCGAATGATGAAAGATGTGCCGAAAGCAAATGTCATTGTCACAAACCCAACCCATTATGCGGTTGCTCTGCAATATGATGAAAAAACAATGATGGCCCCAAAGTTATTGGCAAAAGGTACAGATAAAATTGCGCTACGCATTAAAGAAATTGCTAGTGAACATAATATTCCCCAATTAGAAGCACCTCCACTTGCACGAGCTTTATATCGTCACGGTGAAATAGGTGAAACGATTCCAACCGAACTATATGCTGCTGTTGCACAAATATTAGCTTGGGTATATCAATTAAAGCAGTGGCATAAATATGGTGGTGATAAACCAGCAAAACCAAATAATTTACCTATACCAGAGTCATTATCTGTAAATAAATAAAGGCACTTATACACCTTATGATTAAATCTAAACTTCTTAATTTATTATCGACCAATACATTAAAAAATGGTCATTATCAAATTTTAGCAGGTCCGCTGCTAATTTTATTGATTCTTTCAATGATGGTATTACCTCTGCCTGCATTTATTTTAGATCTGTTTTTTACGTTTAATATCGCTTTATCCATTATTATTTTAATAGTAGCGCTTTTTACTAAACGGGTGCTTGATTTTGCTGCTTTTCCAACAGTCTTACTTTTTGCTACTTTATTACGGTTATCGTTAAATGTCGCTTCAACCCGAGTAGTGTTATTGAAAGGACATACAGGTAGTGCTGCTGCGGGGCGAGTTATTGAGGCTTTTGGACACTTTTTGGTTGGTGGTAATTTTGCTATTGGTATTGTGGTATTTATTATTCTGGTCATTATTAACTTTATGGTTATCACCAAAGGGGCAGGTAGAATAGCCGAGGTTGGTGCACGTTTTGCATTAGATGGTATGCCAGGAAAACAAATGGCAATCGATGCCGACCTTAATGCTGGTCTAATTGGTGAGGATGAGGCCAAGTTGCGCCGAGCTGAAGTGACCCAAGAAGCAGATTTTTATGGTTCAATGGATGGTGCCAGTAAATTTGTACGAGGTGATGCTATTGCAGGCTTACTTATTATGGCAATTACCATTATAGGTGGTTTATTAGTAGGTGTTATGCAACATGGTATGGCCCTTTCTGATGCAAGTAAGACCTATGTATTGCTGACTATTGGTGATGGATTAGTTGCACAAATACCATCATTAATTATTTCAACGGCAGCTGGGGTTATTGTTACTCGTGTTACATCACAAGATAACATCAGCAATCAAATGCTCAACCAACTTTTTAATAATCCTCAGGTATTAATTTTAACTGCAGTAGTAATTGGCTTACTTGGATTAATACCAGGAATGCCAAATATCGTTTTTTTACTCTTTACCACTTTTTTATCACTTATCGCTTGGTGGTTAACAAAACAGAAAAAAACAGAACCCAAGGCAACAAATAAAATCAAAGAAACACAAGCAACTGCGCCTGCTAATATTGAAGCAACATGGTCTGATGTAAATATTGAAGATATTTTAGCAATGGAAGTAGGATATGGCTTAATTCCCATGGTTGATCAAAATCAAAATGGGGAATTATTAGGAAGAATTCGTAGTTTACGAAAGAAATTCGCGCAAACACTGGGCTTTTTACCCCCACAGGTACATATAAGAGATAACCTTTCATTAGCGCCTTATCAATACAAGATATTTATAAAAGGTGGCGAAATCGGCAGTGGGGAAATTGTTAATAATAAATGGTTAGCTATAAATCCCGGTAATGTGACAGAAACCATTGAAGGTATTGCAACAACCGAACCTGCTTTTGGACTGCCTGCGGTTTGGATAGATGAAAGCAATAAGGAAAATGCGCAAATATTAGGGTATACCGTTGTTGACACTAGTACTATGATTGCTACTCACTTTAATCACTTATTACAACAGTTTGCTAGTGATTTATTGGGTCGATTGGAAACGCAAGAACTACTCGACAAAATAAAACAAGATATCCCCAAATTAGTGGAAGATTTTATTCCGGGTATTGTAACATTAACTACTTTTCATAAAATACTGCAAAACTTGATCGCAGAAAAGGTTTCAATTCGAGATATGCGAACTATCATTGAAACAATCTGCGAGCATGCACCAACCCAAAGTGACACTTATCAATTACTTAGTATGGTAAGAATCGCGTTAGGTAGAGTAATTACTCAGCAATGGTTCCCCGGTACAGCACCAATCAATGTAATAGGGTTAAATATTAATTTAGAACGTTTATTATTACAAGCTCTCCAAAATACTAGCAATTTTGAACCAGGGCTTGCTGAACATATTATTGAGCAACTGCAAAAAGCGCTTAATCAACAAGAGGCAATTGGTGCACCACCAGTATTATTAGTAAACCATACATTAAGACCAATGCTTTCACAATTTTTAAGACCTAATTTTCCTCAATTAGCGGTATTGTCAAATTTAGAAATTACTGATAATCGAGAAATAAAAGTGAGTACGCAAATTGGGGTAGAATAGTTATGATAATGGTTAAAATTCAATCCGAAAGTTTTCAAATAATTTTCTACACGGCATTGAAGAGTCCAAAACCGCACACTCCCATCATGTGATCTTTCTAAACTGCCTACACGGCATTGAAGTGGAGCAGATCCTGGGCGCGGAATATTTAGTTTTTCTAAACTGCCTACACGGCATTGAAGAACAGTTTTGGCTTGATTCGTATTGCTTTGATTTTCTAAACTGCCTACACGGCATTGAAGAAATTATGAAATATTTTACGTATGACCACAATTTTCTAAACTGCCTACACGGCATTGAAGGGAGATTTATTCTCTGTTGAAGAATTCGTTGCTTTCTAAACTGCCTACACGGCATTGAAGTAGAATTTTATTTCAATAATGCCTTATTGTAAAAGAGCATACTGCACTTTTCCCAATTTTTACCCTTTTTTTGAGTCTATTTTAATATTAATAATAATCAATATGTTAAAATCATCCTCAAAAAAAGGGTTAATGATTTAAAAATCAGGAACTGTTGCGTTTTGGCTTAGTCCATAGCTATTAAATGTGCCTTGCACAGGCTCTGGGCATTTTTCTTGTTTTAACCACAAAATGAATCTTTGACCTGTACTTTTACTATTCAAATGAAGATGTGGGTATTGCAAATGAACACTTCCCCACTTTTCAATCATTTTATTTTTTACTTCAGGTGTCCATTTTCCTTGTGCGGTTAATCGTTTTTCGGCACGTCTTAACGCACTCTGACCTTTAGGATTAACACGACTAAAACGTAAATGGCCTTTTATCGTCGTCGGTACTGTTGTGATAGCCATCAATAAAGCATAATCACTAATCGATGATTTTTGCTGTATATCTGCTTTAAGTTTTTGTAATTCCTGCTCGGTACCAAATAGGCGAATCACTCCGCCTAATGTTCGGTGCAAATGGTAACAAGGAAAGCTAATTGCGATATTTCCTTGGTGATTAACTAAAATTTGGTGTAGTGACTGCATGACTTGATTCATCACATCCACCTCGGTTATCTCAATTTGCGAAATAGCTCGCAGCTCTAAATAGTGTGAGTGCATATTATTTACTCCTTGCCACTAGCACCAAAGACACCACCACGAATTAATACCGCAATCACATAATGTTGTTGTTCAAGCAATGGTTTTTCACCTTTTAAAACCCAATTATCAAACAGGGTATAAAAATCTGATTTCTGTTTTGGTTGGCGAAAAGCATGCCCCATTGATGTCACCGAGCCATACGGTTCTATTGCTATTGGGAATTGAGCATTATCATACCAAGTATCGATAGTTCGAATGGCATTGCTGATTTTTTGTGAATGCATGGCGGCTTGTTTGTTCTTCTCATACAATACTTTACTTTTAGTTTTGCCAGTATCTAGAATTAATTCTTGTGACGGGTAGACTTCTTGACCTAAGCCCATTTTCAGTTTGGCTTCAACGTTAAAAATAACAAACTCTTTACCACATAATCCTGCTTCAATCAGTGTAGCAAGATCATTCACCGATTTATCATCATAATCAAATGAGTTCAGTTGATATTGTTTAACATCACTGACTTCAATCATTGATTTTTTATCATCTTTTCGAGTAATCGAAAGGCTAATTTGCTCTGCTGCCATACGGTTACGCCATAACCAACGGCCATTTAAGATATTAATAGCATAACGTTTAGCTAGTGCTGTCATTCCTTGCGTTTGAATATAACCCTGCGTTGTTTTTTCTAGTTCTTTTTGATATTCGATATCATTACACACTGATGGTTTACCTAAAAATGGCAACACTTTACAGCTCCATGTAACGATCAAAGTATCTTTATCGGCATCTAACGAAGCGACATCTACTGTTTGTAAATTTGGTTTTTGTATTTCAGCATCTAATTTGGTTGGATCGTTTGCCACTGTATTTTTAAGACGATTTGAAATAGTGCCTCGGAGTGATTTTTCAGTGACTACAACAGGATATAATTTACCGTTATCGGTATTATCTTGCTGTGCAAAAATCGCATCTGAAATATCAAAACTACGTTCAAAAGCAAGTACACTTGCGGTTGTCATTTTATCTTTACTCATAATGTATTCCTTAGTCTATAATTCTCTAAATTTATTTAATTGCTTTCTTGATTGATAATATAAATTTCTGCATCATTAGATTGCAATTCACTGCATTTATAACGCCAAAAAGCCTGTGATAAATTCTCTTTCAAACGTAAAGGAAAGACCCATTTACCAAGCCCATAAATACACTCCACAAATTGCGTAGCATGCTCATTACTGCGCGCATGTTCAACCTTACCCGCTGAAAATAACGGTGAAATAGCTTGATAACCCAAATGCAAAGGAACAAGCCAACCACGACCTTGTTTAACCGATGTGGTTTGCCAGTGATCTTTTTCTTGTGGATGATGATGCAACATCGCTGTTTCAATCAAGGCATCAAGCGCTGTAGCATTAGGATCTTGTTGCTGTAATTCAGCAGTAATATCTTGTAAATCTTGTGGTGCTTCAACTAAAACAAATGCGGGTAATAGTGCATTAATTAAGTTTTTATTTGATCCTGACGCAGAGTATAGCGCGACTGATTCAATATCAACAACGTGCCCACCAGCAACACGTTGCTGGTAAAGTTTTTGTTTCATCTGTTGGATGAATGCTTGCTGTTCATCTGCATCATCTAATGTTTCACGATCTTCAATTTTTACCTCAACAAGCAATGAAACATCAAGATGAACTCGCCCTTCTTCAATAATTGAACGAGTACTCCCATTTTTAGCTAGTGGATTGCGTGTTAATCGAAAAGTATAATCCGCATAGTTGTTTGGCCGATAAACTTGTACATCACATTCATGACAGGCGATTAATACGCCATCTAAGTAAATAGGATTTTCTGATTCAATTTTACGACTTAAAGCATGAATCGCACCTAAAAACCCCGAGATAGCAGGGAATCCATACGTTAATGGGCTAGAAATCGCATTGGCATTATGGATTTTGATATGATCAAACAATAAATAATAACGTAATGATGCCATTAAAATATCCCCTCCCTTTTACGTTGACTTGCTTTTACCGCAGTTCTAAATTCACGACGCCATTCGCTAAATTCAGGATCCGCAAATTGCTGTTTAAAATTTTTAAATTTTTCTTTTAAAGCATTTTGAACCCAAGTTGCAAAACTTTTTTCTAAACTTTGTTGCCAATCGCCTTGTTCATACTGCTTTTTAAAATCCCCTTCATTCTCTAATTGGGCTCGCTGTGGATCAAGCCAAAGTTTTTCATCAAAATTGAGTGAATAATCACGACTCCAACCAGCTGGTTGAGTCGTTTGAATATAACGAGCAAACTTAAGTAATAATGATAAAATCACCGCAAACGCATCTTTACGATCATCTCGTTCTTCTACAATATTTTTTGGCGATTCAACCATATCAAACAGTAGTTTAAAACCAAATCGACAAAAATATTGCAGTGCATTATTGAAAATTGTTTCTTGTTGTTTAGAAATCGATGGAAATTGAGATTTTTGAAATATAGGAGGCATAGAGGGTAATAAAAAATTCCGCCCTCCCTGACTACTAGTTAATTGACTGACACCTTGAGGATTACTTCCTCCCAGTTTAACTACGGCTAAGTCATGGAAAGAAAAATAAGGTTGATGCTCAATATCTTTTTTTCGACGCAGTTCCCGTGCATTTTTATTTTCTTCCGAAAATCGTATTTGTACCTTCTCGTATAAGTAATTACATAATGAGCTAGGATGTAATGGAATTAGTAATCGATAATTATTATCTTGCTTTGACAAATACGGTTCTTCATCATTCGGCCAATATAATTGCTTATTCAATTCCGAAGCTTTTGGGTTATCGAAATCATTAAAGATTGCTTTTTTAAAATTAGTTAAATAGAGTGATGCTTTTTGCTTATCATCGGAAAGTGCAGGTAAAACAGCTGGATGATTTTCTATAATTAACTGCAAAATTTTATTTTCACCAACATATTGATTAAAAAGAGAAAATATATCTAATGAAGCGGCGTTACCAGAGCTATCAAGTTCTAACAAGGATGGTGTTGCAGAAGATATAACTGTTTGATGGCACAGTTTAGATTGGGTCGCAATGTTAACGTTATCTCCAGAGCTAGATGAATGAATACCTTTGCTTAAATGAGTTCCTATTGTTATCCACGAAATTCTTCTAGTTGCCGCATCTTCCATCCACGTTTCAAAATCAAACCTTTTAGCAAGTTCAGCTAACTTTTGCTGAGCTTCATTCACTGCGACCTGATCGCCTAGCTCTTTTGCTTTTTCTAGCTTAGACGTTTCAGTTTTATAATTACTATTATTGGCAAGCCGTTGTTGCAGAAAATCTAAAATTACTTTTCTTATATCTTGCCAAGAAATATTATTCATTGGCTCTCCTTATATTTTTGCAAATTCAAAATAAAAAAGGCCTATATCATCATCTATAAACCTTTTAATTTAATGCTATGCTGCTTTATATTTTAAATATAACTTCAATATATTTAATGCGTTGTTGTTATAAACCCATTTTTCATGAGAATTTAAATAGCGATACTTAGATTGTTCTAGTTCCAATTTTTTAATCAGATATTCGACTTCTTTAATCGTCGAAATATTCAAAATTTTCATTAGTTCTAGAATTGAATAATCATTAAATTGATGATAAAATTCGACATTTACCTCATCATTTGCTGCTAAAGTATTAATATCGAGTTTTTTTAACTTAATATTTTCAATTAAGATTTGACATTGAATTTTTAACATTTTATTCTTAGACATAATTTTGTCCTCCTAATTTGTCAGGGTTGATAAAATTCTAAACCTCAGATGCGGCAACATCTGGGGTTTTTTTGTATTTAATACTACAATTTTGTAGTACGTTATTATGCAACTTAACATTACATTTATGTAATTTACTACAAAAAAAAATTAAAGTCAACATTATCTAACCCAATAACATATAATAGGCATTATTTTATTTTGATTTTTATTAACTAACTGATTAATAATAAAATTTTATATTTAAATGATGAAATCGTAAATTTTTTATAGTTAAAACTGTAATTTTTCAGTATGTTGTTATTAAAATTACTAAATTGTAATCTTCACATATAAAATATAATAAAGATAATTTAAATTATTAAATAAAATTTAATAGGATTATTATAGGTAAAATCGCACACACACAATAACTTAATGCTTAATAAAGAAAACCGCCTATTCGGCGGTGAATGTAGAATGTATAATCAATATTTGAAAAAATTTAATATTTCTAAACTGCTTACACAGCAGTGTCATCAAGTATAAAAGAATTACCTCACTTTTACTAGCAACCATTATTCACCTAACGATATTTTGTCAAAAATTTTCAGGTAACTATGTGTTTCAGTATAAAAACAATATTCTTTTATCCTTTCTTTTTATAAAATCCTAAATAAGGATGAAAATACCAACTGCAATTGCGATATAAGCTTACGCTACAAAATTCATTCGCTAATCGATATGGCGTTTTATCTGGGAAATATTCGGTTATTTTTGCTATGGCTTGCTCAACACTATTAACCAACCAAGGTTGAATTTTAGGATTAACAAATGACCAGTTTTTATATTCAATTATACTATTTTGTGTATCTTTACAGCATTCATCAGGTGTTTGCCATGCGATATCTGCATAGCTAAATTGATAATCGCCATCGTCGTCAAGTTGGCAAATATATTCATCTTGTGTCTTATCATTCCCTCTAAATGGCGAAATCGCCTGTAAATGGACACAATGGTGATGAGCTAAGCCTTGTTGCCAATAGCTGGTCACGTAATTACTTTTACGGGCATTAATTGCAAAGAGATTTGCCATGACCTTATGTTCTAATTCGGCGAGAGTCAGCCCATCTTCTGGGCAGGACTTAATACGTGGAATAGCGTCAATATTTACTAACTGATGCTCAGGAATTAGTTCATTTGTTTTATGGGTTTTCAGTAAAAATAATGGTTTTTCTTCAAACCCTGGTTTAGTAAAACAGGCTTGATCAGTACGATAATTAGATTCAATTGCTTTTAAATTCGAGCCTAATATAGCCACATTAGCCTTTTGTGCAATTTTTTGTGGTCGGTGACGCCATACTCGCCCTACTAACTGGATAATAGATCGCATGGATGATGGTTCAACAATTGCCCAATCATAATCGTGATCGCGCCCGACTTCGGTGACGGGTGTGCCAATCACAATAAAGATATGATTTTCTTTCTTGCTACCTTTTATCGCTTGACGAATTTCGGGTTGGCTAAATAGTGCCTGTTCATCACTGCGATTTAAAATTCTATCAAGTTTTTCTTCTAATTGGCTACGCAATAATAGCAGTTGTCGAGCATGATAAACCACGATATGAAAAGCCGTATCATTAGGTAACTTCGTTTGTG
Organism: Gilliamella sp. Pas-s27; assembly: GCF_009795865.1. NCBI lineage: Bacteria > Pseudomonadati > Pseudomonadota > Gammaproteobacteria > Orbales > Orbaceae > Gilliamella > Gilliamella sp. Pas-s27. The sequence continues at coordinate 25,475 of NZ_WTEW01000021.1, read as the reverse complement.
CATAAATTTGTTCTGTAAGTGAAATAACATCTTCTGTATGGGCAAAACGCATTAAACCGATACTTACCTTTTTTTGTGATGTTTTATCTATTTGATGATGATCTTGGTGAAATTGATAAGCTTGATCTAATAATTGTTTAGCTAGCACACCATAATTGATTTTTTGGTTTTCGGCTTTATTTGTTTGGTAATTTAGTAGATCTAAGATATGCCCTTGGCGACGAACTGCGCTTTGTGCTAATTGATGAATGCGCATTGCTACAAATTGTTGATGGTGATCGCGAAACGTTTTAGTATCAGCAATTTGTGATATCGACTGTTCATATTCATCAAACCAACCACATACAATGGTATTATTGGCATATTGGTTATTTTGATTCCAAATTTTTCGCCCTGCTTGGTAAGCATCAAATAATCCGGCAATTAAATCTGGCGTTAAGGTCGCCGATGACAGTAGTACTTTGCTCCCAAACAATCCAGCTAAATGGACTAAACGAGCCAGCGCTGGCAAGTCGTGTTGATCAAAATCATCCGGTTCATCTAAAATCAAATCTGAGGTTAATAATCTTAACGTTGGTGCAATATATTTACCGCCTCGGGTACATTCGCTAGCTTGAATAATATGGTCAATTGTACATGTCACAATAGGCGCATAAAGTAATTGCCGTGCTTTACTGTCTTCGATAATAGTACCTAATTCACAATCAGCAATACCACTTTCTGCTACATCAATATATTCATCAAGTAACGATTCGATAGATTCACTACCTTGGTTTTCTGATTTTTTTTGAGAATCGTTTTGTTCAATGTCTTCATTACTCAGTTCAAACAAGGTTTTTGTGGCACGCCCACCCACTAAAATCGCCAGATGTTCATCACTTAAATGTAATCTTTCTCTTAATGCTTTACCTGTTTGCAACGTTAAAACACGTAATCCCAATGCAATGGTAAAACGCACGCCCCGTTTTGGATTTGAAAGCGCATACATAATCCGCCCATTGGCTAAGGTTTTACCACAGCCAGTCGATGCCATATTAACACCAAAAAAGCCACATTCATCAGATATTTGTTGATAACTTTTTGCTAAATCAAAAGCATGATTTTGCCATTGGAATCGTTTTATAGTTGTTCGTTTAGTAAAGGGTTTATGTTGATTAATTGCGGGTAATTCCTTGGTTATTTTAGGTAATAAACGAGCAAAGCGGGCTGAAAAATTAGCTACACCGATTAAATGATCATCTAAACGTTGCTTCGCTTTTTTCAGGTAATTGGTATTAGCAATTAAGATTGCCTGATTTTTTTCGGCTTCTTCATTTGCTAAAGTTAAACTTGAGTAGTTGTGATCAGCCACCATTAAGCTTAAACGCGAAATATGCAATAAAAACCCGTCAATATTAGACAATTGCATTAAAGGAACATGATTTAGGGCTTTGGTTGCATAACGGCTTAGTTTTTTCAGCCAAAGCTGGCTTAAGGTAATATCGCTTTTAAGCTGCCAAAAATCGTTGGGTGAAGTGTGTTGACTATGACTATTTTTAACCCATTTATCAATTGCCTTAAATGTTTTATAAAAACTTCGGACAGTTAAACCAGATATATCAAAATCTACCTTTTGTGCATTTTTAATATCACTGGTTAATGAATCCGATAAAAACGGCATTCGATGATGCGACACAATGAGCCACGCAATCCATTGTGCCAATAATGGTAACTGCGTGAGATCATTTTTGTCGACTTTGGTAAGCTGCTGGTACCAATTAGGATGCTGTTGTTGATATTGAGCAAAATGCGCTAATCGATCAAATAAGGCTTCGTTCGTGGTGCAGTCTTGAATCATTAATAAAAATAATTGTAACGAAATCCATTCATGTCGGTAAGGATCAGCCGCCACAACCGTTTCTGCTCGTAATTTAGATTGAAAACCAATCGTTGCTTTACCTAAATCATGAAGTAGTGCCGCTATGGTTGTAATTAATTGAATAGTGGCTGCATATTGCCAACAATTTTCGCTGTCACTACGTAAAATATTACGTTTAGTACGATTAGTTGGGACTCGTCCCTCTTGATTAAACTGACTACGATCGCCCACAATCCACAAAAGATCAGTTAAATTTTTACCATGTGTCCAATAACATGCAACAGCAGTATTTTTTCGTGCGGTTTTGCGTAATAATTTATAGAGCGTTTGTAGCCCTGCTTCGGTCATTGGGCTTTGCCATGTTCGTTCACCGCAGCGCTCAGCGAACTGATCGATAATCCGCCTTGTTTCTGTTAAGGCGTTTTTTTTGCATTGACTAACAAGTAAAATATTCATATTTGATCTGCTATCTGTTTTAAAGTATCAATAATCCTATCAAGTGCACCTAATTGAGCAAATTGCGCAATACATGCCATACGAAATTCTTTTTCACTATCGCCTTGTTTTGCTGATAAAAAGGCCTGAGGTAATACAATGCCATCTTTAATAATATCTGCCGCATCAAAAACTAATCCTCCTCGGCGAGTTTTTCCGTGTAAAATAGCAAGCCCATGAGGGAGACCTAACACCCAACAAGCCGTTGCGCCAAGTCCATAGGCTAAATAGTTACCATGATCTAAAAATTGATTAGCAGGATCATAACTCTTGCCTCGAGTGCCTTGCTCTCGTTTAAATTTGTCATCTTGTAAAGTTAATTGATTCGCCATACCATAAAGACGTTTGCTAATTCGCCCTTCTGCGGCTAAAAGTGCTTGGCTATTATCAACATCGGTAAATTGTTGTGTTGCATCAGTAAGAATATGCGTTAACTGCGTTTTATCAACATCCCAATCAAATTGCGGCCAACACTCACTAATAATATTAAGCCTTGTTTGTTGCAATAATTTAGCTGCTTGTAATCGACGTTCATCATCAAACCAAAATTGACACCAGCTTTGTAGATATTCTGTCGGGCGATATTCACTTTGTGGCGAAAAAAATTGACAAGCGAATTCAGATTCGGTTGATGAAAATAGAGGCGTTCCGCCTCCTCCACAAAAGCCAATCATGACACCTGCCCGTGAAAGCTCTCGCACAGCCGCTTGCGTTAATGATGTTCCCGTGCCCAATAAAATACAGGTAGTATTAGCTATTGGGATATTCCAATATAACGATTGTTGACCTTGCTCAGTAACATACTCAACTCGCCCACCATTAACCAAAACACGGCAATGCTCTAAATAATAAATATTGGCACGCTTGGAATGTATGATCGTTTTTAGATCAGAAGAATGAATCATATCCATGATAATAACTAATTAAATTGATTGAAATATAGCAAATAAATTAACATTATTCTGTATCAAAAACGAGCATTTTATTGTTTATTAAGAACAATTGCCTGATTTCTAAGTTATTATATTGTGGATGGAATTTTTAAAGACGAGCATCGCTCGTCTTTATCTTTGTGATTAGCAATAAAGTTGCTGTAATGGTGTTACAGTTTGTGCCGGATCGTGATTTAGCGCTGCAGTTGTAGCATAAGCAGCATTCATCGTGGTATCGTAATGTACCTTATATTGAATGGCACTTCGACGTAATACTTTTGACGCTTCAATAGCTGCTCGTCCAGAAGTGGTATTAAGAATATAGCTATATTCGCCATTTTTTATATGGTCATGGATATTTGGTCGCCCTTCATTTTCTTTTTTTACAATTTGGCATGGTATATTTGCTTGTTGTAATACCTTTGCCGTACCAATAGTTGCATCAATACTAAACCCATGATTAATTAATCGTTTAGCTACCTCTAACAGCCTTGTTTTATCCTGATCGCGAACCGATAATAATGCTTTTCCTGATTTTTTCATATTCGATAAACTACCAAGTTGTGCTTTAGCAAAGGCTTCTGCAAAGGTTTTACCGATTCCCATGACTTCCCCCGTTGAGCGCATTTCAGGACCTAAGATTGGGTCGACGCCACTGAATTTATTAAACGGTAATACAACTTCTTTTACCGAATAATAAGGAGGAATCACCTCTTTAGTCACATTTTGCTTGGCAAGTGATTGCCCCGTCATCACGCGAGCCGCTATTTTCGCCAGAGGTAAACCCGTTGCTTTTGAGACAAAAGGTACAGTGCGAGCTGCACGAGGATTGATTTCGATCAAATAAATTTGATTATCTTTCACCGCAAATTGCCCATTCATTAAACCTTTTACATTGAGTTCAAGTGCTAATTGTTTGGCCTGTAGTCGTAGTTTGTCTAAAATATCTGCAGTTAAGGTGTGTGTTGGTAGCGAGCAAGCAGAGTCACCCGAATGAATTCCTGCTTGTTCAATATGTTCCATAATGCCACCAATCAGGATTTGCTCACCATCAGCAATGACATCAATATCAACTTCAATTGCATCATCTAAAAAGTGATCAAGTAAGACTGGTGCATTATTTGATTCGCTTACCGCTGTTTTAAAATAACGCCTTAAATCTTGTTCATTATAGACAATTTCCATTGCTCGACCACCTAATACATAAGAAGGTCTAACCACTAATGGGTAACCTATTTTTTCTGCTTCAATGACAGCCTCGTTAATATCGGTCACTGTGGCGTTGACAGGTTGTTTTAATTCCAGTTTATCGACGACTTCTTGAAAGCGTTTACGATCTTCGGCTTTATCTATAGCATCAGGTGAGGTACCAATAATTGGTAGCCCAGCAGCTTCAAGCGCACGAGCCAGTTTTAGCGGTGTTTGCCCACCGTATTGCACAACAACACCATCTGGTTTTTCAACATGTGCAATTTCAAGCACATCTTCAAGCGTAACGGGCTCAAAATAGAGGCGGTCAGAAGTATCGTAATCGGTTGAAACCGTTTCTGGATTACAGTTAACCATAATGGTCTCATAACCATCCTCGCGCAGTGCCAATGCCGCATGTACACAGCAATAATCAAACTCAATACCTTGCCCAATCCGATTAGGACCACCACCAAGGATCATAATTTTTTTACGACTAAATTGAGGATTAGCTTCACATTCTTGCTCATAGGTTGAATAAAGATAAGCGGTATCTGTTGCAAATTCAGCCGCACAGGTATCAACACGTTTATAAACAGGATGAATTTGATATTGATGACGTAAATCACGTACTGCTTGTTCTTTAACATTTAGAAGTGTTGCAATACGAATATCTGAAAATCCTTTTCGTTTTAGTTGCCACAGCGATTCTTTATCAAGATCAACAAATAATTGCTGTTTTAGTTTATTTTCGATGATAACTAATTCTTCAATTTGCACTAAAAACCAACGATCTATATTAGTTAATGTAAAGATCTCATCTAAACTCAATCCCGCCCTAAAGGCATCAGCAATATACCAAATGCGATCGGCTCCCGCTTCCTGCAGTTCATAGCGAATTTTAGCAATATTTTTTTCATCGGTATAATCATCAACTTTAGGATCAAATCCTGAAGCACCAACCTCAAGCCCTCGTAAGGCTTTTTGTAATGACTCTTGGAAGGTTCGCCCAATTGCCATGACTTCGCCAACCGATTTCATTTGTGTGGTTAAACGGTCGTTACAACCAGCAAACTTTTCAAAATTAAAGCGTGGAATTTTGGTTACAACATAATCGATTGATGGTTCAAATGAAGCGGGTGTTTTCCCCCCTGTGATATCGTTAGATAATTCGTCAAGTGTATAACCAACTGCCAACTTAGCTGCGATCTTAGCAATTGGGAATCCTGTTGCTTTCGAAGCTAAGGCTGATGAGCGTGATACCCGTGGATTCATTTCAATAACGATCAAACGCCCTGTTTTAGGATCGACTGAGAATTGCACATTGGAGCCACCAGTTTCAACACCTATTTCACGCAGAACCGCAATTGAAGCGTTACGCATAATTTGGTATTCTTTATCCGTCAAAGTTTGTGCTGGAGCCACCGTAATTGAATCGCCAGTATGAATTCCCATTGGATCAAAGTTTTCAATGGAGCAAACAATAATGCAGTTATCATTTTTATCACGCACTACTTCCATTTCATATTCTTTCCAACCAATCAACGATTCATCAATCAGTAACTCATTAGTTGGCGAGAGATCAAGTCCGCGAGTACAAATTTCGTCAAATTCTTCAGTGTTATAGGCAATACCGCCACCAGTTCCGCCCATAGTAAATGACGGACGAATAATGCAGGGAAAACCAACTTGTTCAAGTACGGCATAAGCCTCTTTAAGTGAATGTGCAATACCTGAACGTGCGGTATCTAGTCCGATTTTTTTCATCGCTTCATCAAAGCGTTTGCGATCTTCGGCTTTATCAATAGCATCAGCTTTTGCACCAATCATTTCAACATTAAATTCTTTCAATACGCCTTGTTTTTCAAGCTCTAAGGCGCAATTTAGTGCTGTTTGCCCGCCCATAGTCGGTAAAATAGCATCAGGTCTTTCTTGTTCAATAATCTTGCGAACACTTGTCCAGTGAATCGGTTCAATATAAGTAGCATCAGCCATTTCAGGATCAGTCATGATAGTTGCTGGATTTGAATTGACTAAAATAACCCTGTAACCTTCTTCACGCAGGGCTTTACAAGCTTGTGCGCCTGAGTAATCAAATTCACATGCTTGACCAATAACAATTGGGCCTGCGCCAATAATTAGTATACTTTTTATATCTGTTCGCTTAGCCATAATTATTGCTCCTGCTTATAAATTTTAATTAACTCAATAAAGTGATCAAAAAGAGGTGCGGCATCATGAGGTCCAGGACTAGCTTCAGGATGACCTTGAAAACTAAAAGCCGGTTTTTTGTTGTGGTGAATACCTTGCAATGAGCCATCGAACAGTGATTTATGTGTCGCTCGTAAATGAGCAGGTAAACTTGCTTCATCTACCGCAAAACCATGATTTTGTGCCGTGATCATCACCTTCTTATTTTCTAGATCTTTAACTGGATGATTACCACCATGATGACCAAACTTCATTTTGATAGTTCTGGCACCACAAGCAAGCGCAAGAAGTTGATGCCCTAAGCAAATACCAAAAATAGGAATATTTGTATTTAAAAACTGCTTAATGGCATCAATGGCATAAGTGCATGGTGCAGGATCACCGGGGCCATTAGACAAAAAAATACCATCAGGATTTAATGCGATTACTTCGTCTGCCGTTGTTTTTGCCGGTACGACAGTTAATTGACAACCACGTTCAACTAACATTCGTAAAATATTATGTTTTACACCAAAATCATAAGCAACAACATGGTAAGGTAGTTCATTTTCTAATTTTGAATTTTTGTGTTCATTTTGTCTTGTCCATAAACCTTGAGTCCATCTATAACTATTAGAGCAAGTTACAACTTTGGCTAAATCAAGTCCATTTAATCCTTTAAAATTTATTGCCTGTTGCTTAGCATCCGCGGCTTTTGCTAACAAGGATTGTTTATCTTTTGCCGTTATAATCACACCATGTTGTGCACCTTTTTCACGCAAAATACGTGTTAAATGACGTGTATCAATATCAGCAATGGCAACTACATTATGTTTTTTTAAATAGCTAGAAAGATCGAGTTCATTTCGATAATTACTAGATAATAATGGTAAGTCACGAATGATTAGCCCTTTTGCATAAACTTGCTCTGACTCGGCATCTTCATTGTTAGTGCCAACATTACCAATATGTGGATAAGTTAATGTCACCAATTGCTCGCAATAAGAAGGATCAGTAAGAATCTCTTGGTAACCGGTCATTGATGTATTAAACACTACCTCACCAACAGCTTGTCCGTCAGCACCAATTGACTTACCAACAAATTGTGAACCATCTTGTAACATAAGGAGGGCATAAGTTCGCATGATTTAAAAGGCCTTTTTGAATAAAAAATCATTATAAATGAATAAAAAAACAATTATACTTGTTTGCAGTAGACAATATTTAAGCATTTTATTACAATTTTTTAAACAAAAAAAGCAATATCATAAAAAATAAATAGATAATAATGTCTAATTTTTGAGACGTTATGACTGAAATAAACAAAATATTATCTCTATTATCATGTTTAGCTTGAATTTGCATAATTATTCAAATAGAATCATGTAAATATTTGTCGTCATTTAGGAGCTTATCATGCACGGTTTTTATCAGCGCCATTTTTTACGGTTACTTGATTTTACCCCTACCGAAATTAATCAATTAATTGATCTTGCTATTGAATTAAAACAAGCTAAACAACAAGGCAATGAAAAAAAACATCTGATAGGTAAAAATATTGCGCTTATCTTTGAGAAAGACTCTACCCGTACTCGTTGTGCTTTTGAAGTGGGCGCTTTTGACCAAGGGGCTCAAGTTACCTATTTAGGACCAAGTGGTAGTCAAATTGGGCATAAAGAGTCAATTGCTGATACCGCTCGAGTACTTGGCCGAATGTATGACGGTATTGAATATCGTGGTTATGGCCAAGAGATCGTTGAAACCTTAGCAAAATATTCTGGGGTCCCTGTTTGGAATGGTTTAACTACCGAAGCACATCCAACCCAAATTTTAGCTGACTTTATGACCATGAAAGAACACGTCGGCCAACGTGAATTAAAAACTGTTAAGTTTGCTTATTTAGGCGATGCCCGTAATAACATGGGAAATTCATTAATGGAAGGCGCTGCGTTAATGGGAATGGAAATTCGTCTTGTAGCGCCAAAAGCTTGCCAACCCGAAGCTGAACTGGTACAAAAATGTCAAGAAATTGCGAAAACGACAGGTGCCAAAATCATCTTAACCGAAAATGTTACTGAAGGGGTTAAAAATATCGACTTTTTATATACTGATGTGTGGGTATCAATGGGTGAACCTAAAGAGGTTTGGGATGAGCGGGTTAAATTATTAACGCCTTATCAAGTAAATGAAAATGTAATCAAACTCACCAATAATCCAAATGTCAAATTTATGCACTGTTTACCTGCCTTTCATGATATGAATACTACTGTTGGTAAACAAATGGCTGCTCAATATGGTTTAACCAATGGACTTGAAGTGACTAATGAGGTGTTTGAATCTAAGCACAGTATTGTTTTTGATGAAGCAGAAAATCGCCTGCACACCATTAAAGCGGTAATGGTTGCAACATTAACTAAAGATGAATAATATTGTCGTAATCAATACATAGATACTTAGCTAAATTAAGTATTTCCTCTTTGCCGGCTTAACGTCGGCAAATTTTATTTAAAAGAATATTGAATCATGACAAAACAAGAACGAAATAAAGATTTTAAAAAATTCCTAAGACTAAGTAATCCTATTCATTTTTTAGCTGTTGGACTAGGAAGTGGTATGTCGCCAATTATGCCGGGAACAATGGGATCACTAATGGCTATCCCTTTATGGTTAATGTTTTGTGATTTGCAACCAGCTTTATATTGGGTATTTATTTTTGTGACATTTATTTTTGGTTGTTTTGTTTGTCAAAGAACATCCGATGATACACACACTCATGACTCAGGGCATATTGTTTGGGATGAATTTGTGGGAATGTGGATAACTTTATTTTTTATACCACAAACCTCACTGCTATGGATTGCTATAGCATTTTTGGCTTTTAGAGTTTTTGATATGACAAAGCCTTGGCCAATTCGTTGGTTTGACAAACGAGTACCAGGTGGATTTGGCATTATGGTGGATGATGTAATTGCCGCAATATTTTCATCATTCACCGTTTATGTTATAACACTGATAATTTAAGTTGTGATTTTATACGGAAAAACATATTTTCTTGAAAGTTTTCTACAAAAAAGGCTAAAACATCTTTTGCGACCACCCTAACTTAGTAGAAAGATTATTAAAATAATCATAATCTTTGGTATGAATCAAATTAAATTCATACAAAGATCGACGAATAATTACATCTTGAGTTGGTTTGACTGGTAAAATAATCTGACTATCACAAGCAATATTGAGATCCAGTGCTGTTGTTGGAAATTTTAGGCGTATAGGATTATCACTTTTAATCACTAATGGTCTGACCGCTAGCGAGTGAGGAAACATTGGTGTAATAATTAAAGCATCTAAATGGGGTGCTAAAATAGGTCCACCAGCTGATAGTGAATAAGCGGTAGAGCCTGTCGGTGTCGCAATAATTAAGCCATCAGCCCGTTGTGAAAATGCATTGTGTTCATTAATGTAGACATCGTAATCAATCATATGAGCAACAGTATTTGGCGTTACGACAATTTCGTTAACTGCAAACCCTGAATTAATTAATTTACCATTATCATAAATAGAAACTTCAAGTAAAAATCGGGGATCATTATCATATTGGCCAGCAATAACAGGACTTAATTGTTCAATCACTTGTTCATGAGAGATATCAGTTAAAAAACCTAAATTACCTCGATTAACACCAATTACCTTAATTTTATAGTGTGATAAATAGCGTGCGGAACGCAACATATTACCATCACCACCCACCACAATAGCCAGATCCGCTTGTGTTCCTATTGTTTCTAGTGATGCATACTGCTTAACAGAAAATGAGATATGCTCTTTTAACCGTTCTTCAACTAACACTCGAATGCCAAGTCCAACCAGCCAATCATAAAGCACTTGATGGGTTTCCATTGCCTCTAACTTACGTGGAAGCCCAATAAGGCCGATGCATTTAAATGGTGTATCCATAAAATATCCTTGTGTTTTTCATATAACTATATGTATTTTTTAGTTTTAATTCAAAAAAACATATATCAACATGCCGAGGAGCTTGTAATAATAAAATTTATCCCCATAATAACTGTTATTCACTCAGTTTTCGACTACATTATGGAGTACCTTATGACAGAACAAGATAAAAATATGTCAGAAAATGAAACTAACGAAACTAATATTGACACATCAACAGAAGAAACAATCGAGCAAGAAGCCCCTGCACAACCCAATATTGAAGAGCAACTAAAAGCAAAAGATGTTCGCATTGCAGAGCTTGAGCAAGCATTACAATTGGCTAAAAAAAATGAAAGTGAAGCAATGATTCGTGCTCGAGCAGAAATTGATAATGTTCGTAAACGTGTTGAACAAGATGTTGATAAAGCTCGTAAGTTTGCGCTAGAAAAATTTGCTAATGAATTATTACCCGTTATTGATAATCTAGAGAGAGCTTTAGAATCTACAGATAAAACCAACCCAGAGCATAAAGCTACTGTTGAAGGATTAGAGTTAACATTAAAATCATTTTTAGATACTGTTAAAAAATTTGGTATTGAAGTGGTAAATACCGAAGATTCGCAATTAAATCCTGATATGCACCAAGCAATTAGTATGGTGGAATCACCAGAACATCAATCAGGGCAAATCGTTAATACCATTCAAAAAGGTTATACATTAAATGGCCGATTAATTCGCCCTGCAATGGTAATTGTTGCTAAATAACTTATTAGATAAAAAAACTAACGCCACAAATTAGTGGCGTATTATTTTATTTATTTCGTTGCTCTTCACGAGCAAGTTTCTTCATTTTTTGCTCGATTCGTTGACGTTTAAGTGGAGAAAGGTAATCAACAAAAAGTTTACCTTTCAAGTGATCCATTTCGTGCTGGATACAAATAGCAAGTATCTCATCGGCATCAATTTCATAAGGATTGCCATGACGATCTAGTGCTTTAATTTTGATTTTTTCTGCTCTTGGCACAAAACCACGACAATCTGGTACCGATAAGCATCCTTCCTCAATACCTGTTTCACCTTCTTGGCTTATCACTTCAGGATTGATGATCACATAAACTTGGCTTTTATCTTCTGATACATCAATAACAATAATTTGTTCATGCACATCAATTTGGGTTGCAGCAAGACCAATTCCGTTTTCATCGTACATAGTTTCAATCATGTTATCAATGATCGTTTGTAACTCAGGGGTGAACTCGGTAACAGGCTTAGCAACTTTGCGAAGTCGTTCATCAGGAAAACGTAATACCGGTAAAATAGCCATAAATTATTCGATCTACTCCTCAAATTTTGATTTTATTCAATCTGCTGTTTATTGTAAACATTTATCATACTGATGAATAGCTTTTGTTAGCTATTGATAGTATTTATCTTATCAATTCAAAATATCTAAATTATTTAACATGAGTGCAAAAAGTCATGATGAGTAAATATGAGTTTTTATTACGAATTTCAATGCTTAGTTATGGGAAACGAGCCATTTTTGTAAAAATTGGGCAGATCTTTACAAACAACTTACCTAATAGTATTCAAAACGTTTCTTATGTATTAGATAAGTTGAAATTGTCTGATGCTCAATTAGCGCTATTTTATGAGACTTCATATCTCCATTTTGAACCAATACTTGAATGGCTAGATTCGCCTAGCCCTCCAAAATATCTTATTGCCTATTGTGATAATGACTATCCATTATTACTTAAACAAATTTGCTCTCCACCTTTATTATTGTTTGTTTTAGGTAATCGTCAGCTATTACATTCGCCTCAACTAGCTATGGTCGGAAGTCGAGAATTTAGTGAATACGGAGCACAATGGGGAAGATACTTCGCTAGTGAGTTAGCTATTAATGGTTTAACAATAACCAGTGGTTTAGCATTGGGCTTAGATGCTATTTGCCATCGTGGAGCACTTGATGTGTCGGGTTATACTATTGCGGTATTGGGTAGTGGTTTAGCAAAGATAGCGCCAAAGTCAAATCTAAATTTAGCTAATGATATTTTGTCACAAGATGGGGCGATTGTATCGGAATTTTTACCGTTTGAAAAAGCCAGATCGGTTTATTTTCCTCGCCGAAACCGAATTATTAGCGGGTTAAGTTTGGGTACCTTTGTGGTTGAAGCTTCAGAAAAAAGTGGTTCATTAATTACTGCACGTTATGCACTTGAACAAAATCGTGATGTATTTGCCTTACCAGGTGATATTAATAATGAAAACTGTAGTGGAACACATTATTTGATTAAACAAGGCGCTTATTTAGTTTCTAAACCTACTGATATTTTAGAGCATTATTATAGTTATTTATCAGTAGTAAATAATTCTCATAATCAGCCTAAAGAAAAACCATGTAATTCTATTTTGTACCCTGAAATTTTTTCTATTATTCACCATCAGCCGATTCCTGTTGATATTATTGCTCAGCAAGTGAATATGTCGATTTCAGAAGTTACCACTAAATTGTTAGATATGGAACTAGCGGGATTAATTAAAACGGTAACTGGTGGTTACATTCGTAATCTAGTAATTTAAAATTAAAAAGATTTTTGTTAAAAATTTTCAGATAAGTAGATGTTTAAGTATAAAACCCGCCGATAAATATCGACGGTTTGAGTGTTGAGGTTATTTTTTATTTATCTTCAATTTCAAGAGCAATTTCAGATAATATAATACCGGTGTTATCGGCATAAACAAAATCACCTGAAAAAAAGGTTACACCACCAAAATTAACACGAATATCAATTTCTCCAACACCTTGGTCTTCGGCTCCTACTGGAATAGCAGCTAGAGCTTGAATGCCAATATCAGCTTCAGCCAGATAATCAACTTGGCGAACAGCACCATAAACAATAATTCCTTCCCATTGATTTTGAACAGCAATATCTATCAGCTCTGCATCAATTAACGCACGACGAACAGAGCCCCCCCCATCAATGACAAGGATTTTACCTGCACCATTGGATTGTAAAATTTCGTATAGTAAGCCGTTATCTTCAAAACATTTAACCGTTACAGCTTGACCTGAAAACGATGTTACGCCACCAAAATTACTGAACATTGGTTCAACTACGTTAACATCTTCTGGATAATAATCGCAAAGAATTGAAGTATCAAACTCCATCATCAAATCTCCTTTTGCTGTCATGTTTAATGATATTTAGTATAACGCTAACATTAAGTAAAACGATATTAAATTTAAATAAACGTGAGCTAGCTCAAAATAATACCCAAACAATAAAGTAAATTAGTGAATAAAGCAAGCTTAACCATTTGTATTAATAAAGGCACGGCCGTTTTTATACTATTAAATTTAAACAAATCATTAATATGTTTGACATATAACGGTAAGATTAAAAGAAATAATCCACTATAAATTGTGTGTAAATAGTAATAAGCAAATAGGCTAAATAAAATAAATGAACTTAGCAATAACAATAGATGGTAATATTTTCCTAAAGTTTTCCCCATTAATACAACCAATGTTCTTTTATTATTTGTGCTATCGCTATCAATATCACGAAGATTGTTAATATTTAAAACAGCAACAGCAAGCAATCCACTACTAACCGCAGGTAATATAATTGATACAGGTAATAATTTTACTTGTAAAAAATAACTACCTATTACACCCACTAGACCAAAAAATATCAATACAGATAAATCACCTAATCCAATATAACCATAAGGTTTTTTTCCTATCGTATAAGTAATTGCGGCAATAATAGATAGTAACCCTAGTAATATAAAAATCAAAAATTGATAAGTATTATGGCAGGCAATGATGATCAAACTCAAGCCTGATACAATACATAAAAAAATGTTAATATACAGGGCTATTTTTAACTGCTCAAGAGTAATAAGCCCTAATTGAATCCCTCGAGTATGAGCAAGCACATTTTTCCTATCACTCCCTTTAACTGCATCACCATAATCATTGGCTAAATTAGATAATATCTGTAATAAGCTGGCAGTAATGAGTGAAAGTAACAATATAAGTACATCGAAAGATTGTTGCCAATAGGCCAATGCATTACCCAATAAAATAGAAGAAAAAGAAAGTGCTAAAGTTTTAGGACGAAAACTGATAATCCATGGATAAAATTTCATGTGCATTTAATATATCATTTATAACTAGCAAAATAAGTGTTTATATAATAGACATCAAGATGTGTTACATTTTAACAGCTAATAATGAGCTTGTTAGTATTTTATTTTTTTGTTTGCATTTTGTAGTTTTTAAATAATCGCCTTATTCGACCATCTCGTAATGCAGCAATAAAAATACCCAGTGAACCATATATAATTCCGAGTAATAAAATCATAAACACATTAAATAAATTATCTTTTAGACCTAATCCCATTTGATTTACGCCTGCAATCATATTCGTTGCCCAAGTTGATGGTAACATTTTAGAAACAACTTGCACCCAAAATGGCATCGCATCAAGTGGCCAAATTGTGCCTGATAAATAAAAGACCGGAGTTGTCAAAAATGCTAGCGTTAAATAAATCATTTCGGTTTTTCGTAAGCATTCTGTTAGTAATTTACTGAGTCCTAAAACACCAAGCAATAAGGGAAATGTCATAATTAAAATTTCTGGAATATTAGCAAGCTGTCGATAGCCAAGAATCCAAGGCCATAAGCCAAATAGTACAATAGATAAAAATAACCAGATAGGAATTAATCCACTTAAGCTACCCAATATAACTATTTTAGGTGGCTTACCTTGAGGTAGAGAACTTAATGTAATATTGGTACGTGTTGTCGCAATTAAGAAAGAGTGTTGCAATAACATAACTAATAAGCCAGGAAACGTAATAGCAGCAAAACTGATACCCGGGTTATAAAGTGGTTCTGTTTGCCCTTTGATTGGCGATAAAATGATATTAATCTGTTTATCTGAAAATCCATTATTACGCATTATTCGAGTATTATATTCAGTTAATATCTGCTGATAGATCCCTTTTATATCAACTTGTATTAGCCCATTAGCTAAACGACTTGAGGCATCACCATAGGCAGGTATAGTGACTTCCTGACTACTTAATAAACGTTTTTCAAAATCATTAGGAATAGTAAATACTGCAAAAAGTTTATGATCATTAATATCATCATAAGCCTGTAATGAACTATCATACATAACTGTTTCAATTTTAGAGCTGGTATTTAAAGAACGAATTAAACTCCGACTTGTTGATGTATGATCTTGATCAACAATAGCAACCGGTAAACTAGTGATAGTACCATTACTATAAACTAAGCTCATTAATGAAACAGATAATAGTAATAATAACCACATTGGTCTTACTAACATAAATAAAAATATTTTTACGAATGCAGAACAAAATATTTTAATCATCCTAGTATTCCTCCTACTGTGAATGTAACCGTCTTACTAGGCGTTTTCTTACTAAGACTGTAATAATTATTGGGTAGATCATCAAAATACCACAGGTTTTTAACACAGAAAGATAACTAGAATGGCGTAAAAACAGATCAAACAACTTATTAAGCGCATAAGTTAAAGGCTCAAGTGATGAAATAAATCTTGCAATCCAAGGCATTGAAAGTTCTGGAACAACAATGCCAGAATAAGTTAATGCAAGCCCGACTAATATTCCTATATAGGTATAAGCATCAATAGCTGTTTTGGTAAAACTATAAAGCAAAATACCAATACTTTGAGCTGCAATGACATAGAAAAATACAACAATAATCATGGCAAATGGCGAGCCTGATACACGTGCATCAGAGAACAGAACTAACATCGCAATTTCAAAAATAAGTAACATTGTATACCAAATGGTATAGGGGGCTAACTTACCAAGGACAAATGGGTAAGTAGGCCGTGTTCTTTTGGGTAGTTGCGATAAAATATGTATTGTGGTTGTTACCACAAATAATTGTAACAAATGAACTACTGCTGAAAACTGTTGAAAGTACATTGAGTTACCGCTAGCATTAAATAACCCATCATAATTAAAATTGACTTTTGCAAGTGGGGGGACTGGTAGCCCAATACTGGTTGCCAATGTGGTGCGATATTGGGTATTTAATGATGCAATTAAACCCGAATAATCCATAATGGAATACAACCCAGCACTGTAATATAACGCATTATAATACAGCATTGGGGTTGGTTGATGACCGGCTAATACATCTGATTCAAAATTAGGGGGGATATATAAAATGGCATAAATTTTTGCTTTTTGTAAATCACCTTTGGCCAAAGAAAGCTGATTGCCGTAGTTGATAAGATTAGCATGCGCACCGGCATTAAGATCACGTACTATTTCGCGTGATAAAACACTTTTATCATTATCAATATAACCAACAGGAAGATCGAATAAAACACCACGATAGAAGATACTACTGATTAATACAAAAATAATAAGAGGTAAAATCCACATTAACCAGTGAAACGTAAACCGCTTAAATATAACAAGTATTTCTGCATTAAATGCTTGTTTAAAACGACACCAAAAATCCCAAATTAGTTGTCTAATTTCCATAATGCACTCATACCTGCACGTAAACCCTCAACAGGTTTAATTGGATAAAGCCGAACTTCAAAGGTTTTTAAATCAAAATCCCCTGTTGCTCGTGTTGCACGCTTTGTAGCATAATCCCCCATTGGAGCAATGTAACGAATCTCGGCCTCAATTTCTTTACCACCAAGTGCAGGAACATCAAGCTTAACATGATCACCTTTATGAATATTGGGCATAATATTTTCACGAAGATTAAATATAAAGTAAGCTTGAGGAAGTTGAATAATAGTCAATAATGGACTATTGGCGTTAAACAGTTCACCGACTTCGGCAGGTACTGAGCCAACTTCGCCACTTACAGGAGCTTTTACTTGTAAATCGTCATATTGAATTTGTAATTGTTTAAGTTGTTCTTCTGCTTGTTTTAATTGCGCATCATAAATTTGTCGTTGTTCAGCACGATCACCATTTTTAGCTTGATCTAAATTTGCCTGCGCTGACTGGACTTGTTGAAAGGCTGCATCACGAGTTTTTAGTGCATTATCTAATATTGATTGTGACAAAAACCCCTTTACTGAAATGGCTTTGTTGCGATCATACTCTTTAGATGCATTATCATAAGCTACTTTGGCTTGTTGAAGTAACGCTTCATAGTAACGAATGCTTTCTTCACGTGTACCATGTTTAGAAAGCTCAACTTGAGCTTTTGCTTGTTCACAAACCGCTTCGGCAGCTTTAACCTGCGCCAATAACTCTGGGCTATCAAGCGTAATTAAAACATCGTTAGGCTTAACATCATCCCCACGATTAATATGAATGACTTGCACTCGCCCCTTGGCTTTAGACACAACATTAATATTCGGCGCATCTACTTCACCTTGTAATATAAGCGGGCTATTGTGTGAGCGAATTAAAATCGTCATTGATATCAAAATAACGATCAATGTAATCATAATAAAAATTTTTTTATTCATAAAATTTTGTGTATAGAGTGATGGTAAAGACGTAAGGCATAAAGAATGAAAATGATCATACGCTATATTCTATAAATATATGACTATTTTTATTCTAATATTATACGAAAAGTGCTTTATAAATGTTAAATAAAACAAAAAATTATTTTAAATCAATATAATTAATACTATCATAGTAAATAATTTTTGTTTTTATACTATAAATAACTATAGATGGTTTTTAACAATTGTAAACCATCATTTTAATAGGTTTTATATATAAATGATATTAGTTAAAAGACATAGATAAAAACCTACTTATTTAGTAAGATATTAACAAATTTAAAATATAAAGTATTAAAAAGGATTAAATATGATAAGAATAATTATTATTGGTGGTGGTGCAGGAGGATTAGAATTAGCAACTGACCTTGGTGATAAACTAGGAAAAGGAAACCAAGCTGAAATTACACTAATAGATAAAAATAGCTATCATATTTGGAAACCTTTATTACATGAAGTTGCCACAGGTGTTTTAAACGAACAAGCAGATAGAATTGATTATACTGCACAAGGTCAACAACACGCTTTTCAATTTATTCAAGGTGCTTTTACCACTCTTAATCGTGAAGAAAAACAAGTTATTATTAACAACTCAAATGATGAATTTGTTTCGGTTCCATATGATATTTTAGTTGTAGCAATTGGTAGTACTTCAAACGATTTTGGAACACCAGGAGTAAAAGAACATTGTATTTTTTTAGATGACCAAAATGCTGCAATTCGTTTACGTGAGACTCTCATTGCAAAATTTGCAAGTTTTTGTTCAATTATTGATGAAAATCAAACAAAAGATGAAGACAAAATCCGTATTGCTATTGTTGGCGGTGGAGCAACTGGTATTGAATTAGCTTCAGAATTACCCCATATGGTTGAAACATTTGGTGCTTGTGGGCGTAATAAAATGTGTTCGGACTTACTGGATGTATCGGTTATTGAAGCAACTGATCGCATTTTACCCGCGTTACCTGAAAAAACAGCATTAAGTATTACTAAAACCTTACAACAACGTGGAATTCATGTGTTAACTAAAACCATGATAACTAAAGCGGAAAGCGATGGTTTTTATCCAAAAGAAGGCAATACTATTAATGCAGATATTATGATCTGGACCGCAGGGGTAAAGGCTCCCGATTTTTTAAAGGAGATTGCAGGTTTAGAATCAAGCCGTTCTAATCAACTTGTTGTTAAACCAACATTACAAACCACACGTGATGATAATATTTTTGTAATTGGTGATTGTGCTTACGCAATGCAAGATAGCGGTAAAGCTTCTCCCGCTACGGCACAAGCAGCGCATCAGATGGCAAAAATATGTTATGAAAACATTATTAACAAATTAAATAATAAACCAATGAAATCATTTAAATATACAGATAATGGTACTATTATTTCTTTACACGACACCGCACAAGGAGTGGTTAAAATTGCCGGTAAAGGAGAAATGAACGTTAAAGGATTCTTTGCTTTAATGATCCATCGCCTGTTGTATCGTATGCATCAAGCAAGTTTGTTAGGTATTGTCAAAACAATCCGATTTGCTAAAGCGAGTAAAGAAATGTATAAAAATAAATTTGCTTCTATATTTACTCATCAAGACTAATTTACTCTCTCCCTCTTTTTTTTCTTCAATAGCTACTTATAAATGCACTTTTATAAGTAGCTATCTTATTTTATACTCCAATATATTGTAAATTTTCTTGGTAAACCTAATGCGTTTTATTTTTATGCTTACCTTATTGAGTGCTAGTTTTATAAGTATTGCTAGCTATACACCCAAAGATGGAGATATTATTTTTCAATCTTCACAATCAAGACAAAGTCTGGCTGTTGAACAAGCAACAAATTCGCCATATAGCCATATGGGTATCATTTTAATTAAAAATGGCAAACCATATGTTTTTGAAGCAGCTAACAAAGTCGTTTATACACCACTAAATAGTTGGATTGCTCGTGGTAAAAATAAAAAATATGTAGTTAAGCGTTTAAAAGATCATAATCTGTCGAATAATGATGTTAGAAATTTAAAAAAAATTGCACAAACGTTTGAAAATAAACCATATGATATTTGGTTCGGATGGGATGATCGTTATATTTATTGCTCAGAATTAGTTTGGAAAATCTATAATAGAGCCCTAAAATTAAAAATAGGTCAATTGCAAACTATCAAAGAGTTCAATCTTTCATCGCCTGCAGTTAAACAAAAAATAAAAGAACGTTATGGAAATAGGATCCCCTATCAAGAAACGGTTATTTCACCCGTTTCTATGTTTAATTCACCACTACTAACAACAGTTGATAAGCAATGGTAATATTAAAATAACGTTAGATTTTTGACTGGTGCAAAACTTTTGCGGTACAAATGATTAACACCATGTTGCTCAATTGCCGCTAAATGTGCTTTAGTTGGGTAGCCTTTATGTTTAGCAAGGCCATATTTTGGATATAATTTATCTAACTCAATCATTTCACGATCACGAGTAACTTTAGCTAGGATTGAAGCAGCGCTGATTTCTGCAACCAACAAATCCCCTTTAATAACCGCTTGAGTTTGAATACCAAAATCAGGACAACGGTTGCCATCAACTAATACAAAATTGGGTTTTATGGGTAATCCAGATACTGCCCGCTGCATAGCAAGCATGGTGGCATGTAATATATTTAATTTATCAATTTCATCAACCGAGGCTCTTGCAATACACCAAGCTAATGCATCTTGTTTAATAATATCAAACAGTTGTTCACGTTTTTTTTCAGTCAGTTTTTTGGAGTCAGTTAACCCTTTTATTGATTTGTTAGGATCTAAAATAACCGCTGCGGTAACTACATCACCACAAAGTGGACCTCGTCCAACTTCATCAACCCCTGCAATTAAGGTAGCATCTGGATAGGTAAACTCTAGCAATGTGGCTCCTTTAATACATCAAGTACAGCTTTAGCGGC
Organism: Gilliamella sp. Pas-s27; assembly: GCF_009795865.1. Lineage (NCBI taxonomy): Bacteria > Pseudomonadati > Pseudomonadota > Gammaproteobacteria > Orbales > Orbaceae > Gilliamella > Gilliamella sp. Pas-s27. The sequence continues at coordinate 4,374 of NZ_WTEW01000021.1, read as the reverse complement.
TTGTTCATCAGCATTACAACGAATTTGATTATGCAAAGATAAAAATGTCTGCTTTAGCTCTGAATTATCACCTTCTAAAAAAGGGATAATGTGATTAACAATATTTTCAGCAGTGCAATCTTGTTGTAATAATTCTGGCACAATCTCTTTACCCGCTAAAATATTCGGTAATGAGACATAAGGTGTTTTAATCAATTTTTTTGCAAGCCAAAAGGTAAAAGGCTTCATTTTGTAGCCAACAACCATTGGGCATTTAGCTAACATGCATTCTAATGCCACAGTACCCGAAGCCAAAATTGACGCATTACTTGCAATCATTGCTTCCCGAGCATGGCCATCTAATAACTGCATTTCAAGTTGGGAAGCAATTTCTGTTTTAATCTGCTCAAACTCTTGTCGCCTTTTTTCGTTAACTAAAGGTACTAAAATATGTAAATCAGGGTAGCGTTGGCGTAATAACTGTGCTGCTTTTAAAAAGGGAGCCGATAATAATGTCACTTCAGCATGACGGCTACCTGGCAATAAAGCTAAGCAACGACAATGTAGTGGAATACCTAATTGTTGACGCATTGCTGTTTGATCTGGATTAAGTGGAATATCGTCTGCCATTTTATGCCCAATAAAACGACAAGGTACATCAAACTTATCATAAAAGGCTTTTTCAAACGGTAAAAAAGCTAAAATGAGGTTGGTATTACGTTTGATCTTGAATACACGTTTTTGTTTCCAAGCCCAAACCGATGGACTCACATAATGGATTGTTTTAATGCCTGCTTGTTTTAACTTACCTTCTAAAGAAAGATTAAAGTCAGGTGCATCAATGCCAATAAATATATCTGGCTTAAGTACGATTAAACGCCTAGTAATATCTTTGCGAATTGCCAAAATGCGGCGTAATCGCCCCAAGACTTCAACAATGCCCATCACTGATAACTCATCCATTTCATACCAAGCTTCACAGCCTTCGGCTTGCATTTTAGGACCAGCAATACCAACAAAATGAATATTAGGATGATGATGTTTGAGTGAACGAATTAGACCTGCACCAAGAATGTCGCCAGAGGGTTCCCCAGCGACTAAAGCTACAGTTAATGGTTTATTGGTCATTAACGGATAATGCCTCGCGTAGAACGCGTAAAAAAGTCAACAAACAGTTGAACTTCAGGATGTTGCTTTGCAATGGTTTCGATTTCAATTTTAGCTTCATCTAACGTCAAACCATTTCGATAAAGGATTTTATAAGTATTACGAATCGCCTGTAGAGCATCTTTACTAAACCCTCGACGTTTTAAACCTTCGTAATTGACGCCATGTGGAGTGGCATGATTACCTTGCGCTATAACATAAGGCGGAACATCCTGCGCAATGCCCGAACAGCCACCAACCATAACATGCGATCCAATCACACAAAATTGATGAACAGCAGTCATGCCACCAATAATGACATAATCATCTAATTGAACATGTCCGCCTAACGTCGCATTATTGGCTAAAATACAACGATTCCCAATATGACAATCATGAGCAACGTGAGCATTAATCATCAATAGGTTATCGCTACCAATACGTGTTAGCTCGCCTCCTTGAACTGTACCACGATGAATTGTCACACTTTCGCGAATCATATTGCGATCGCCAATTTCAGTGCGAGTGGGTTCTCCACGATATTTTAAATCTTGGTTTACTTCGCCAATTGAAACAAATTGATAAATTTGGTTATCTTTACCAATTTTGGTATGCCCATTGACGACGACATGCGATTTTAAAAAAGTTCCATCACCAATTTCAACATGTTCACCAATAAAACAAAAAGGTCCAATTTTAACGTTTTCACCAATCTTTGCCCCTTTTTCAATTACTGAACTAGGGTGTATTTCTGTTGCCATAGCCGTTCCTTAATACTGCTTTGGATATACTCTAAAAAATTGATGTTATTTGCGAGCACACATCATTTCTGCTTCGCAAACTAACTTACCATCAACGGTTGCAACACCATGGAATAGCGCAATGCCTCGACGTTCTTTGATATATTCAACATCTAACACAATTTGATCGCCAGGTACAACTGGACGCTTAAAGCGTGCTTTATCGATTGATGCAAAATAATAAAGCTGCCCAGGTGAGAGTTCTTCAATGCTCTTAAATGCCAAAATCCCTGTTGCTTGCGCCATAGCTTCTAGAATTAATACCCCAGGGAAAATGGGTTTATTAGGAAAGTGCCCTTGGAAGAAAGGCTCATTGACAGTGACATTTTTGATGGCTTTTAATGTTTTACCTTTTTCATAACTAAGTACGCGATCAACCATTAAAAATGGATAACGATGAGGTAACAAACTGATGATTTCTTCAACATCAAGGGTATTAAGTTCGGTAGTCAAAATAGCTATCCTTATACATTATTTACTATAAATTTTATACATTATAACTGAGGATACCACTTTCACTCAAGGATGATTTAGATTGCAAAATATTGCGTATCCTATTTGGTTATAACTACAGTAATATAACTTTATGAAATAAATGATTTGTAAACACTATGTTATCTTGTGCTAAATAATATATAATAGATAAATTGACTATCTAAAAGAATTTCTAACTTGGAGAAGTAGAATGAAATCATTAATTAAAATGACCTTAATAACTAGTACAATTATATTAACATTAGCTGGTTGTGATGATAAAAAATCATCCGACACAAGTAGTTCAACTATTGAAACAAATAAAATTACAATTTCAACTGATGCGCAAAAAGAAGCCTATGCATTAGGTTCTTCGTTTGCAACATATATGAAAGAAAATTTAGAGCAAAATGAAATTAAACCAGATCAAGAATATCTAATCAGCGGTTTTAATGAAACATTCAGCGGTGCATCACAACTAAGTAAAGATGAAGTTAAAACTGTTTTAGATGCGTTTGGTAAACGAATTCAAGAAGAAAGCCAAGCGCGTTTTGAAAAACAAAAAACTGAAAACACAACTGCTGGGGACAAGTTCCGTGAAGAATTTGCTAAACAAGACGGCGTTAAAAAAACTAAATCTGGCTTACTTTATCAAATTTTAGAAAATGGTTCAGATCGACACCCAACCGAAGATAACGTAGTTATTGTTCATTATACAGGTACTTTAACTGATGGACGTAAATTTGATAGTTCTTATGATCGTGGAGAGCCTGCTAAATTTCCTCTTGGTGGTGTAATAAAAGGTTGGACAGAAGGCATTCAATTAGTTGGCGTTGGTGGTAAAATCAAACTTGTTGTACCACCAGAGCTAGCTTATGGCGATCAAAATATTCCTGGTCAAGAAGACAAAGCAGGAATTCAACCTGCATCAACATTAGTATTTGAAGTTGAATTACTAGGTATTGATGGCGATAAAAATGATACAAATAAAGAACCAACAGAAAAATCAGCATCAAAATCAGATAAAGCAGAATAACAATCAAGTCACTCACTTAATTGATTCTTTAAGTTATACGCTTATTATTATGGGTCCTGCTTATGGGACCCAATCTGCTTATTGTGCATATCAATTTGCACAAGCTTTACTGTCCAGCTCTTCTCACACGATTAAAAATATCTTTTTTTATGCTGATGGCGTTTATAATGGCAATAGCTATACCGATCCTGCTAATGATGAGTTTAATTTAGTTTCAGCTTGGCAAGAACTATCAAAAACACACAACTTAACATTAACTATTTGTGTTGCAGCTGCGCAACGACGCGGTGTTATCAAAAACAATCTTGCAGATTATTTTCAATTAACCGGTCTTGGTGAACTTAGTGAATCAATTGCAACAACCGATCGAACCATTCAATTTTAACATTAAGGCTGAAATGAAAAAATTAGCAATTCTTATCTACTCTCCACCTCATGGAAATGCCAAAGGTCGAGAAGCACTTGATATTGCATTAGCCACATCAGCTATTAATCAGGTTTCAGTTTTTTTTGTCGATGATGGTGTCTTTCATTTATTACCAAATCAACAACCTGATAGCATTTTAATGCGAGATTATATTGCAACATTAAATATGCTTGAACTTTATGATATTGATGATGTGTATGTCTGTGAATCTTCACTTAAATCAAGAAACTTAACCCAAATAGCCAGAAATATCCCAAGTAAAATCATTAATACCCAGTTATTAAATCAACTATTAATGACTAAAGATGTAATTTTGCGATTCTAGTTTTATGCCAAAAGAAAATCTTAAACCACAACAACAAGCTTATATCTAAACAAAAATCCGTCAGGAAAGATGTTGATTTTATTTAAATTTTTGTTTTGTTGTTCCTGGATTACACCATGAAGTGCAATTTGTCTTAACTCCTTCGAATAAAAGGAGGCAGGGCTTTTAAACTTATGCCGTTTTCTTG
>NZ_WTEW01000153.1:0-257 GCF_009795865.1 Gilliamella sp. Pas-s27 | reverse complement strand
GCGAAGAAGGCTGAAGCTTTTTTTAATAACTGATTATCACTTTGCAGCTGTTTAACTTGTTTCTCTAAAGCTTGTATTCGTTTTTACTCAGGTGTCAGCGCACTACTTTTAGGCGTAATACCTTGTCGTTCTTTTCTATATTGCGTTACCCAACGCTGGATTGATGAAATACTTGTAACTATCCCCTAAAATAGTACAGCAAAAAAGTAGAAAATTCTCTATGATAAAAGAAAAGGGGATTTAATTATGAAAAAAAT
>NZ_WTEW01000152.1:0-257 GCF_009795865.1 Gilliamella sp. Pas-s27 | reverse complement strand
GAAAATCAATTACAGGCCCTTGAAAAAGCCAAAGCATCACGAGAAGCGCATGGTGAAATTGAGACACATCATCCGGGTTATTTATGTGCACAAGATAGCTATTATGTAGGGCACATTAAAGGCATAGGGAAAATATACCAACAAACATTTATTGATACCTATTCTAGACTCGCTTTTGCTAAAGTCTATACCGAGAAAAACAGTCTGATTGCTGCTGATATGCTCAATGATAAAGTGCTTCCTTTCTTTGACAGCGA
>NZ_WTEW01000020.1:0-47075 GCF_009795865.1 Gilliamella sp. Pas-s27 | reverse complement strand
TTGGTTAAGGAAAAGCAATTGGAGAATTTATTTTGCTCATCGGACACGCATTTTGTTAAAATGAAAACCGATGAGTAATAGGTGTATGTCAGATTAAGTTTGAGCTACTACAAATGATAATATAATTTTCTATGTGATTATTGTACTAAGTATGGGATATTTACAATTATTCATTCATTAGTGCACCATCAACGTAGACTGATGACTCTTTAGTGGATAATATTCACCATCCTGCTAATTCTCCATCTTCATCTAATATTACTATTCCTGTCTGTTTTCTTAACCATGTAAATAAAGCCTCTAAATCTTTCTCAATACTTAAGGGATGAGCACTTATTTCAATAAAAATACTTTTATCTTCAAAAAAAAATCGAACATCAAACAGCCAATTTCCTTCATTAGAAATAGATTCTGTACCTGATAAAAGATATGCTGAGTCATTTTTTTAATATAAGTATTTAATGATCTAATTTTATTTGCAATTTTATCTTTATGGGTTATATACCATTTTTCATTATTAAAAAATAATTGAAATTCTGCTGACATTATATTCTTTAATCTCCATGATTTCTGCCAGATAAAGCAGGAAAGTATATTGAATTTTGTATTCCAATATGAGCAAAGGTAATTTAGATACAGCAGGTTCTTTAAATTTTAATTATAAATTAAATAGATGACAAATATTTAATAATATTATCTTTTGTTACCTTTTTAAGAACTACAGCATATTCATCTTTAAAATATCCTACATCAGATATTTCATCTTCCGCATCTTGAATAAATCGTATCGGATCATAAAAATTGAATGTGTATATATTTCCATTTACTGTAACTTCAAAATTCAATACAACGCCTTTAGATTCGCATTCAAATTGAAACAAATCATCATACCAATCAGGGAATATAATACTCATTAATCTAATACCTTTATTTTTGATAGAGCAACCTGATAATCTTCTACATGCATTGGATGCGATGGAACAATTTCATAATGTTTTGGATCACTTCCTCGTTGGATAATTTTTAAATTATCATTAACAGTAGTCATATCAATTTTATGAGGACTGGACCCTTTACTAGATACACTAGTAGGATTATCAAAAACAGAAACACCGTGCGTTGTCTTTACCAAGTCTGTTGATTTATCAATTTTATACTATCCCGGTTTTGCTTTAAAAGAAACAGGTTCACCTTTTTTTGAACCTCTAAAATAACAACTCCATCCTAAAGGATCAATCCAAGTCAACCCATCAGGCGCATACTGATACAGATTGAAACCACCCAGTAGCCCAATCGGGTAGGGCTGCGCAAATCTACCAATATCTGGATCATAGTACCTAAAGGTGTTGTAATGCAAGCCAGTTTCTCTGTCTAAATACTGTCCCTGATATCGGAGATTCTGTTCTATGGATTGGTGTTCGATTTCATGAATCCGTTTACCCCACAACTGATAGCTACATTCCCACAGTATTTCACCATTTTCATCGGTCAGCTCTTCCGGACAGCCGTTCAGGTCGGTGTGGTAGTAGCGTATCTGTTCAGCTTCATCGCCTCTTCGGTCTATACGCGCCAGCGGTTCGTAGCTGTTTTGGTCAGTATAGATATAGACGCTTTGCTGTTTGTCGTAGTGGGTTTCCTGCAATAGTCTGAGTCCGTCCCACAGGGAGCGGGTACGGTTGCAGGGGTTGCCGTCGCGGTCGAGTTGTGTTTTTTGATACGTCGGCCGAGGGCATCATAAATATAGCGGTATTTCTCACTGCGACCTGATTGTTCAATATGTATCGCTTAAGCGATGTTCGGCATCGTAGTGGTAGTCTATTTACTGACTATCCCATACTTATTTTATATGCTTTATTTTTAATAATATAGTTATGAAAGCTCTATTTCTCTTGAAAAATCGAAAGCAAGTAGACCTGCTTCTTCAACGCGCTGTTTAAATTTATCTGTTACAAATACTCGGCTAATATCTTCTTCAATTGAAAATATATATTCTTCGGTAATCTTGTCGGCTATTAATACAGGTTTTTCAATTATTAATCCTCGCTCCGCTTCCCTATATATTGATTTTTCTTTATCTAAACAACCTGATAAAGGATTGGTTGGGTAATAACCAAAAAATTGCTTTCTTTTGCTATCCGTGATGACAGGTAGTATTTGCCCTTTTACTGGCAGAATATCTTTTAGTTTTTCTAAAGTCAGCTGGCTGCAAATATAAAAAGGCCCCAAAAATCCACTAAAATCTAGCTTGTAATTTTTTTTACCGGTATCACTTCTATATAATTCAAGTTTAATTGGTTCATAATTTTTAAAAGATTTCCATTTCTGATCCATTGCGATACCCATAATACTTTCTGTCTTATCTGGATCCCAGTCCTGAATAAATATAGAATAATTTCTTGTATCTGATTCTAAGAGATATATTTTATTAATCATAGTATGTTATACTAGCTAGAGTTACATAGGTAAAAATTAAAGGTTTTGAAAGATAAAGATATTGTCCTAAGAATTTTTTAAACTAATTTTGCATAAGTTAATAATTTTTTTAGAAATGTTTTTTCTATAGAAAACGCTTTTTTTTAATCCTAAAGATCCATTCTTAATGCATATAATTAAATCGCTATCATCAATCGGAAAATCATTATCTTCAAGGAAAATATCAACAACCGCTTCAGCAAATGAATTTGGAATTCTACTCAATGCCATATTAAATATATTACTTTTTACTTTTAAATGTTTCAATTTTGACTCTATTATAATAGATGAATTTTCTTCCCATTTCTTTGAAAATATAACAAAATCTTGTTCATCCATGTTTTCTCCAAGTATTATTTTAGCAACCACGTTTCTTTAACTCCTTTTTCCATAATTTGGTATCTTTTTAGATAAGGAATCAACTTGAGAACCATTATGAGCTTTAAAAATATTACCATCCTTATCAAGGATAAGATTTTTATCATAAATATGACCATGTGGTGTACTTTGCCAAGGATCTACATCATTAGCATGAACAGGAATGATATAGCCACCAATTTTAACAGTCCATAAACCAAATGGGTCTATATGTGTCATCGCATCAGACGCATACTGATACAGATTTAAACCACCGGCTAAGCCTATCGAATCCGGCTGCGTAAACCTACCTATATCCGGATCATAATACCTGAACGTATTGTAATGTAAACCAGTTTCCCTGTCTAAATATTGTCCCTGATATCTGAGGTTCTGTTCTATGGGTTGGTGTTCGATTTCATGAATGTGTTTACCCCATAGCTGCTAGCTGCATTCCCACAGTATGTCACCATTTTCATCGGTCAGCTCTTCCGGACAAGCCATTCAGGTCGGTGTGGTAGTAGCGGATATGTTGTTCTTGGTTGTTGTCGGTGTCTATGCGCGCCAGCGGTTCTTAGCTCTTCTGGTCGGTGTAGAGATAGACACTTTGCTGTTTGTCGTAGTGGGTTTCCTGCAATAGTCTGAGTCCGTCCTACAGGAATCGGGTACGGTTGCAGGGGTTGCCGTCACGGTCGAGTTGATGTTTTTCGATACGTCGACCAAGGGCGCCATAAATAATATAAATATGTAAAAATATATTTTTTTATTTTAATTTTTTATATTTAAATAATCTGAAAAAATTCTAAATATAGATAGTAATTCATTAAACGAAGTAAATTCTTCCCTTTTATTAATTTTACATTTTTATTATAAATATAAGAGTAGTTAGTATTTTTGGATATCCAAAATTTAAATTTATTTAACATTTTGATTGTATTTCCTCATTAATTTTTTCTGCCTTAACACGAATGTTGCTTGCTTTAGGCATCTCAGGCACGGAGAGTCCTTTACGTTGCGCTAAGCGACCTTCTAAAGAATTTTGTCCTACTATTTTTGCCCATCCTTCATTTGTGGGAATTATAGATTTTTTAGAAATATCAAATTCAACATATAAAGCTCCATTTTTTGCTTGTTTACCAAAAGCATTAACATCTGCGCCCAAATTTAGCGTCAATAAGCCTAAATGTGTTGTAATGTAAACTAGGTTACAGTCAATGTATTGCTCTTAGAATTGCTAGCTCTATGACAAAATTTGACTGTAACATTATCTGACGCCATTTTCGTAATGATAGTGTTCAAGCATTTGTTCTTTATTTTGAATGCACCACTCATAACCGCCAATATCTATGGGCATTTTTGTTAATACCCCAGTTAATTTATTAAGTTTCAACCAATTGTCCGCATTTTCAAGAGAAGAAAATACAGCAGAAACCATTGGAATACCATCTTTCTTAAAAACCCATACCCAACTGCTATCTTTCATAATATGTCACCTAATTAGTTTATTTACCTTAATATAGTTAGCAAAGAAATAAAAGCTATGAAGATTTAGATATACGATCTTTTTTACATTTATTAATTACTCTAATAATGAGAAAGCATGATGAAATTCTTCGTTTTTTATCAAATCCTGTATCGTTTTGTTTATCACTTTGTCATTTAAATTTTCAACAATAATCATATCTGATGCCCAAAAATATAAGCCATTACAACACTCTTTTGTCTCTTTATACTTATTTAAAATAGAAATTATATTTTCGATAGTGAAAAATGTTGCAGCATACCGCTTTCCATTGTCTAAAAAAACTTCAACATCAACATTATCAGTTACCTGATTAAGATCTTGATCATATTTTAAAATTTTAATATTCATAATATTTAAGCACCTCTACCAAATACTTTTAAAACTTCATTGATAACTGTTTGCTGGTTAGCCTTATCAGATTTACCTAATATTACAATTATACTATCATTTATTTCCCTGAAATGAACACGTGCCCCATCTCGAGCTCTAACTTCAGAAATTCCATGACCTATGGGTTTGGTTCCAATACCCGAATTTTTATTATTCAAAGAAAGTTGTTTTGTTAAATGATCGATACTTGATTGATGCGATTTTCCTGTAATCTCGGCTTCTTTAACAAGTTTATTACTTTCTTTTATTCGCGAATGAATTTTGAAACAACTCAATCCCCACGGATCCACCCAAGTGACCCCATCAGGCGCATACTGATACAGATTCAAACCACCCAGCATCCCAATCGGATCCGGCTGGGTAAAGCGTCCTATATCTGAATCATAATACCTAAAGATGTTGTAATGCAAGCCAGTTTCTCTGTCTAAGTATTGTCCCTGATATCTGAGGTTCTGCTCTATGGGTTGGTGTTTGATTTCATGAATGTGTTTACCCCATAGCTGGTAGCTGCATTCCCACAGTATGCCACCGTTTTCATCGGTCAGCTTTTCCGGACAGTCGTTCAGGTTGGTGTGGTAGTAGCGGATATATTGTTCTTGGTTGTTGTCGTGTAAAACCAGCTTCAGCTTCTTTTAAAATAGCTACGATTTGATGTTCAGTCATTTTTTCCATAATTAAATCCCCTTTACTTTTATCATAGAGAATTTTCTACTTTTTTGCTGTGCTCTTTTAGGGGATAGTTACAACTCAGCATAACTTATCTCTATAATGTAATAGCATATTTAAAATGAAATGATTAAAATGATAATTTATTATTACTCCCGTTTTTTGCGAATTTTTTGATAAAATTTGCTGAAACATTTTTTGGTTAAGGAAGTCTACGCAACAAATTTACTTATTTTTATACTTGAGCTATGAGAATAATATGGCTTTCAACGACATTGTTTTATCTATGACTTGCAATAGTCTCTTTATTTTGACAATAAAACTAAAATATGCAAAAAACTGACAAATAAATTGATCAAAATGGTTATGTTGAACATGGACTTTGCTTTTAAAAAAGTGTTCAGGAAAGGTATTGATTTTATTGAAGTTTTTTAAAACATTTTTATCAAAAAAAACTTCAATAAAATCAATATATTTCCTGACTGATTTTTAGATTATCTACTTTGTCCATTACAAATGCAGAACTCTTCAGCCATATGATATTTATTTTGAAATAACTTAAACCCAAATTAGTTTGTCATTTATCAGGATTTTTATGACAACTATCGTCCACAAACACTTCTTTTAATATGCTAGACTGTCTAATGCCTATAAACTATTATTAACTATATAATCACACCAATTTTGATAAATTATTTAAGACATTATGATATCGGTTAATCAACTTCACATTTACCCAATCAAATCAATGCAAGGTATATCATTAACAAAAGTAAATACCGTTCAAGGTGGTTTTAAGAATGATCGTATTTTGATGATTACTGAACCTGATGGCTCATTCATTACTGCAAGACAATATCCTGAGCTTTTAAAAATAGAAACAGCTATCATAAAAAATGATATCCATGTCACACTTCCATCAGAAGAAAAGATCATAATAAATCTGGACGATTTTTCGAATAATGCTGAACCAACCGAAGTCTTTGGAAATCGCTTTACTTCATATATAGCACCAATTAAGGTTAACCAATTCATAAGCCAGTTTTTACAGAAAGATGTGCAATTACGTTGGCTTGGCCATCAATTATCACGACGCACAAAACGCTATCAAGAAGTACCTGTCAGTTTTGCTGATGGTTATCCTTATTTGTTATTAAACAAAGCTTCATTTGATTATTTACAACATCAATGCCCAGAAAAACTCGATATTAGGCAGTTTCGTGCAAATATTATTATTCAAGGTGCACTGCCTTTTGCGGAAGATGGTTGGAAAACAATTAAAATCGGTGAGGTAATCTTTGATATTGTTAAGCCTTGTACTCGTTGTATGTTAATCACGATGAATGTTAATACAGGAAAACCATTAACTAATAATGAACCACTTAAAACATTAGGGGATTTTAGAACCGATGAACAAGGACAGATCGATTTTGGTGTAAATATGATTGCTCGAAATCATGGAAAAATTTCAGTTGGTGATAAAATAGAAGTATTAGAACGGCAACCAGCCAAAAACTATATTAAAGCTTTCCCACCTGAAGCAAAAAGTGAAGAACAGTGTTATTCAATTATTTTCGAAGATAAAACCATTAAAGGTAATAATAAACAACCTATTTTAGAACAATTGGAACAAAATAAAATAACATTACCTTATTCTTGCCGTACTGGTATATGTGGACGTTGCTTAGTTGTGTTGAAAAAAGGCAAAGTCAACCCACTAACGCAATCAGCAATAAAAAGAAATAATCAAATTTTAGCCTGTAGTTGTGTGCCCAAAGGCGATATTGTAATAACGTTAAAAAAGTAATATAACAGCTTGTTTATTAAATATATCATGTAAAATTGCTTTATAATGATAATAACATCAATAATTAAAATAGAAATATAAGGTTAATATTAATGATTCAAAAAATATGTTTGTTTGTTTTAGTATTTATATTTTCGCCTGCGGTTTTTTCATCTAGTGATTTTAGTATCGTGGTGAGCAGCCTTGAAAAGAACAAAAATAAACAAAACCAGAAAGAATTAAATCAAGTTAAAGATGATTTACTTAGTATTAGAAAATTAGCAACAGCTTATGTTGATTTAGCTAATAATCTTTCATCTAAAGACTGTAATAAGTTGAAAAAACTTTATAATCTTATTACAACAAAGAAAACCGAGTTTACTTTGTATTATGATCCTGAATCAGATTATGACGAAGAAGGCGATTCAGAGAGTAATGATAAAAAATTTGGCTGTAAAACATTAAGCGATGATAAAATAAATTATATTTTGTTACCTAAGTTAATTGGTAAAGGTGTCTCGTTATATAAAACTGCAATATTAGGTGGTGATATTGAATCTATTTCAATATTATTAAATCGCTTTAAATCCCAAGAAATTCCATATAGTTATTTTATTCCAATTGCTAGTATGGAAGATGAAAATTTAAATGATAATCCTTATGCTAATTTTCTACTTGGTCAATTATATATTGATGATTACTTTTTTACCTACAATCCTGAAAAAGCAATAACATTTTTTGATCAGGCTAAAGATATTCAACATCATGATTTATGGTATTTTCTTGCATTTGCAAAAATAGAAGATGTGATCGCTGCACAACATCAATCTATTAATCACTTTTATTTACGAGATAATGTAACTGAAGATTGGAGTGAGCATGCTGATGCTATAAATCAAATCGAAGAAAAGCTGGAACAAAATGATTTTTTATCAATATCAAAACTTAGCTATTATTATGCTGATGAAGAAAAATTAAATAAAGCGATTGAATATTTTGAAAAAGCTTGTGAGTTAGAAGCCTCTAGAGCATGTGATCTTTATGAACAACAGTTAAATCAACCAAATAAAAATAAGATATATTCATTACTTCGTAAATTTGACAAGAATAATCCTGATATTAAGGTAAGTATAGATATTGCTAAATGGTATGAGGATTTAGGTAAAAATTTAACAGCTATCGATTACTATTCATATGTTGTTTATAAAGATCCTGAGTTATTGCTTAAAATAGCCAAATTATTTAAAAAAGCAAATATAAAATCTTCGGGTGAATTAAATGATGCATTAATTAAAACTTATACTAAGTATGATAGTTATGTTGATAATGCTGATATTAAATATAAAATTTTTTTACTTTACTATCCTTCAATGATGCATGATGATCCTACTTATGAAGTAAATAAAATAGGTCTAGAGTGGTTGGAAAAAGCAGCCAAAGCAGGTTCTGCCGAGGCAAGATTGGCAATGGCTGAGCGATTCAAAACCGGAAGTTATTTGCCCAAAGACTATTCTAAAGCACTGTATTGGTATGGTAACTATTGCAGTATTTCAGTTAAAATTGGATTTCCTTTTGAAGAATTTTGTGAACCGTTTCTTTACGGTAATAAAGAAGTGTTTGATTTGCTTGCAAAAGCTAACAGCGGTGATAAGAATGCACAATATAAACTAGGAGAGAAAATAGTTGCTCTAGGACAACTCTATGAGATAGGACTATATTATCTTGCACTGGCTGCTGATCAAGGTCATGAAAAAGCCAAAATTCTTTATCTTATAAATAAAGATCGCCATTGGATTAATTTTTCCGGTTAAATAATTTAAAACCATGCCGATAAGCCATGGTTTTAATTTTATGAAATGGCTTCTAATTCCAGATGTTCTGGATACTGTACTACATTGTGTTGAATAAGCTTTAGTCTGTCATTCATGATTTTAATAGCTTCAGAAAAACTGAACGTCTTGTTCATTGCCATAAAAGTAGGTTGTGCGATGATACATAACGAAGCATTTTCGCCAGCTTCAACCACCATTAGACAAACTTTTTTACCATCCTCTTGTAAATTTACCTCAACAATATCAGCTATTTTAGGCGTGTATAGCATTGGTTGTTGAGAAAAATACCAACTTTTTGGCATTTGAGGTTTTAAAAAGTTAGCAGCTACAATAGCGTTAATAGATAGTTCAATTTTTTGAGAATCAGTTAAATTAAGCAACTGACAACTATCATGGAATTGATAATAAGACGTTGCATCACTAACAGAAAATGGAAACTGTCCAAAAACATCAGGAATGAGCATTTTACTTGGGTAACAGGAGCGAAATAACATTTCAGATGAAACTTCGAGCATTAAGCTATCGTATTCACTATCAAAATACCATCGCCAACAATCCGTTGGACGAAAAGTCATTTTCATTGATATATTACCCTCGTTAATTGAACTAAATTTGGTCAAAAAGATAACATAATTAATATAAGAAATAAATATAAATTTAAAATAAAAATTATTTAATTATATAATTTTTAAAAACTTTAAACAAAAACTTAAAAGATCAAAAAGATCTAAGTTAGATCTGATCCAGATCATCCTTGATCCTTTTGGATCAACTTTATTTTTATATCTAATTTTTCTTTTATGAAAATTTTATACAGAACCGTAAACATAAAAAAAGGCGCCTTTCAGCACCTTTTATTTTATTATGAATTATGAATTAGCTTGCCACATTAATGCGTTTCATATCAGTCATATAGCTACGTAATTTTCGACCAATTAGTTCAATTGGATGATTACGTATTTCTTCATTTATATCGCGTAATTGCGCGTTATCAACGCTACCTTCGGGGATCACTTTACCAAGATCGCCTGCTCGTAGCATTGGCATAAATTTTTCTTTTAATAATGGTACTGCTGCATTGGCAAATAAATAGTTACCATATTCCGCTGTATCTGAAATGACCACGTTCATTTCGTATAAACGTTTACGCGCAATAGTATTAGCGATAAGTGGTAATTCATGCAATGACTCATAATAGGCTGACTCAGGTAAAATTCCTGATTCAAGCATTGTTTCAAATGCAAGTTCTACCCCTGCTTTAACCATCGCTACCATAACGACACCTTGATCAAAGTAAGCCTGCTCATCAATTTTACCTTGGTATTCAGCCGCTTTTTCAAATGCAGTTTCACCAGTTTCTTTACGCCACTTGAGTAGATTAACATCGTTATTTGCCCAATCTTTCATCATTGTTGATGAAAATTCGCCCGAAATAATATCATCCATATGTTTACGATAAAGATCAGTCATGATCACTTTTAATTCTTTTGCTAGTACATTTGCCCTTAACTTAGCGGGATTTGATAAGCGATCCATCATTAGCGTAATTCCGCCTTGTTTTAATGCCTCGGTGATCGTTTCCCAACCAAATTGAAGTAATTTACATGCATAAGCAGGATCAACGCCATCAGCCACAAGTTTGTCAAAACAAAGTAATGAACCAGTCTGCAACATACCACAAAGAATTGTTTGTTCTCCCATTAAATCTGATTTAACTTCAGCAACAAATGATGATTGTAAAACGCCCGCACGATGACCTCCTGTTGCAGCCGCCCATGCTTTTGCAATTGCTAGTCCCTCACCTTTAGGATCGTTTTCAGGATGAACAGCAATAAGTGTTGGAACACCAAAACCGCGTTTATACTCTTCACGCACTTCAGTTCCTGGACATTTAGGTGCAACCATTACAACAGTAATATCTGAACGAATTTTTTCGCCTACTTCAACAATATTAAAACCATGAGAATAACCTAATGCTGAACCTTGCTTCATTAACGGTTGTATCGCTTTTACTACTGCTGAGTGCTGTTTATCTGGTGTTAAGTTAATAACAAGGTCAGCAGTTGGAATTAATTCTTCATAACTTCCTACTTTAAAACCATTTTCGGTCGCTTTTTTCCATGATGCACGTTTTTCAGCAATGGCTTCTTTACGTAACGCATAAGCAATATCTAAACCTGAATCGCGCATATTAAGACCTTGGTTAAGACCTTGTGCACCACAACCAACAATAACAATCTTTTTGCCTTTTAAGAAATTGGCTTCTGATGCAAATTCATCACGGCTCATAAAACGGCATTGTCCTAGTTGTTCTAGTTTTTCACGCAAATTTAGTGTATTAAAGTAATTTGACATTATTCTCTCCAAAAATTGGGTTATTTATAATTAATTACTATATAGTACTTTTTGTATTGCGAAAATTGATATATTTAAAACACAATGTTGCATAAATTGCAATAAACTTGCCAAGTTAAGTGGTTTCCTTTAATCTAGACTGTTTTCAATTTTCAATAAATCAATATGGATGCTCGATATAAGCAAGCAAATAAAGAAGCTAAACTATCGTTAGTACTAACTTTTATTTATCTTCTTGGATGGGTTATTTGTGCTTACTGCATTAGCAATAAAATAGGATTTTTAGGATTACCATTGTGGTTTGAGCTATCTTGCATTGTGATACCTTTGGGTTTTGTATTGCTTTGTTGGTTGGTTGTCAAATTTCAATTCAAAAATATTTCATTAGAACAAACTAAGTAATTAAACAATGCATTTTGATATTATCTTACCGCTTATCATCTATCTTATTTTTGTGTTTGCTTTATCCATTTATGCTTATGTTAAACGCAAAAAAATAAATCAATTCACTGATTATTTTATTGGTAATCGAACTATGGGCGGATTTTTGCTCGCCATGACACTTGCTGCAACATATATTAGTGCAAGTTCATTCATCGGGGGGCCGGGTGCTGCATATAAATATGGTCTTGGTTGGGTATTGTTGTCGATGATTCAAGTTCCAACGGTGCTTCTTTCATTAGGTATTTTAGGTAAGAAATTTGCCATATTAGCTCGCAAATATAATGCAATAACCTTAAGTGATATGCTTTATGCGCACTATAAAAGTAAAACTATTGTTTGGCTAGCCAGTATTACCCTTGTTGTTGCCTTTATTGGTGCAATGACGGTACAGTTTGTTGGTGGAGCACGCTTACTACAATCATCAGTAGGTATACCTTATCATACTGGGCTATTAATATTTGGTATTGGAACAGTTATTTATACCGCATTTGGCGGTTTTCGAGCCAGTATATTAAATGACGCTTTTCAGGGGTTAGTGATGATCATAGGTGCTATATTATTACTTGGTGCTATTATCTATGCGGGTGGTGGAATTACCACAATAATTGATCAGCTAATAAAAATTGATCCTGCTCTTTTAACACCACAAGGACCTAATGATTTTATGGACTTTCCATTCATGACCTCATTTTGGATATTAGTTTGTTTTGGTGTAGTTGGCCTACCTCATACGGCTGTGCGATGTATGGCCTATAAAGATAGCAAAGCAGTACACCAAGGAATTATTCTTGGCACTATTGTTGTTACCATTATTATGCTAACCATGCACTTATCTGGTGCTTTAGGTCGTGCAATTATTAGCGATTTAACTATCCCTGATCAAATAGTACCGGCATTGATCATAAAAGTATTACCGCCTTTTGCTGCTGGAATCTTTTTAGCTGCTCCACTTGCAGCTATTATGTCAACCATTAACGCTCAATTATTGCAAGTATCATCCGTTATTATTAAAGATCTCTTTTTAAGCATCAAAACTGATATTAATTTCAGTGACAAGTTTCTTACTCGTATTTCGGTCACTATCACCTTTATTTTTGGTGGATTACTTATTTGGGCAGCATGGACCCCACCTGATATGATTATTTGGCTAAATTTACTCGCTTTTGGTGGGCTTGAAGCTGTCTTTTTATGGCCATTAGTGCTTGGATTATATTGGAAAAGAGCTAATGCTACTGGTGCTCTTTGTTCAATGCTTGCTGGAGCGGTAAGTTATACATTATTGGCAAGTTATAATATTAAATTATTATCGCTACACCCAATAGTCCCCTCTTTAACTATTGGATTTATTATTTTTATTATAGCCAATATGTTTGACAATAAAAGGAAGAATTATGCCTTGGATTCAACTCAGAATTAATACAACCAATGAACTTGCTGAACAAATTAGTGAGCAATTAGAAGAATCGGGTGCAGTATCTGTCACGTTTCAAGACACTTATGATACTCCTGTTTTTGAGCCATTGCCTGGCGAAACTAAGCTTTGGGGCAATACCGATGTCGTTGGTCTATATGATGCACAAATAGATATTGATGAATTAAAGGCAATATTAAATCTAGAGCAATATTCCTATAAAATTGAACAATTAGAAGATAAAGACTGGGAACGAGAATGGATGGATAATTTTCATCCAATGCAATTTGGTAAACGTCTGTGGATTTGTCCTAGTTGGCAAGAAGTTCCTGATCCTAATGCTGTCAATGTTATGCTAGATCCTGGATTAGCATTTGGTACAGGTACTCATCCAACCACGGCGTTATGCTTAACCTGGCTTGATAGTTTAGAACTTAAAGATAAATTAGTTATTGATTATGGTTGTGGATCTGGTATTTTAGCTATTGCAGCTTTAAAATTAGGTGCCAAGCGTGTAATCGGCATTGATATTGATCCTCAAGCTATTCAAGCTAGCCGAGACAACGCACAACGTAATAATGTTAGTGAAAAGTTAGAACTCTATTTATCAAAAGATATTCCACATGATTTACAAGCCGACGTCGTTGTTGCCAACATATTAGCAGGACCTTTAAAGGAGCTTGAACCACATATAAATAAATTAGTAAAACCACAAGGTGAACTAGGGTTATCTGGCGTTTTAGCAAATCAATCACAAAGTGTTTGTATAGCTTATCAGCCTCATTTTGAGCTGGATCCTGTTGTCGAACAGGAAGAGTGGTGTCGTATCACTGGTAAAAAAAAATAAAAAATTAACGTTATCCCCCTTTTCAGTTTGAGAAAAAATGCGTAATATAGCCGACCTTAATTTGCTTACTATTGGTGAAGTTAAATTAAAGAATAATTTAATTGCAGCACCAATGGCTGGAATCAGCGACAAACCATTTCGGAATTTGTGTCATCGATTTGGTGCAGGAATAACTATTTCAGAAATGTTTTTAGCAAATTCGGATGTTTGGCATACCGATAAATCTACTTTGCGGATGATCGCAGATGATGATATTGGTGTTCGTGCAGTACAAATTGTTGGTTCAGATCCCGACGAAATGGCTAGAGCTGCCGAATTTAACGTCAAGCACGGTGCTCAATTAATTGATATTAATATGGGGTGCCCTGCTAAAAAGGTCAATAAAAAATTGGCAGGATCTGCTTTAATGCAGTATCCAGAACTTATTAAAACTATTTTGCAGAAAGTTGTCGGTGCAGTTGATGTTCCGGTAACATTAAAAACGCGGACTGGATGGAATAAAGATCATAGAAATTGCATAGAAATCGCACAAATTGCACAGGATTGTGGCATAAAGGCAATTACTATTCATGGACGAACTCGTGCTTGCTTATTCAACGGTGTAGCTGAATATGAATCTGTTAAAGCAGTTAAGGAAAAGGTTACTATTCCTGTAATTGCTAATGGTGATATTTGTACACCAGAACAAGCAAAAGATGTTTTTCAATATACGCAAGCTGATGCTATAATGATCGGCCGAGCGGCACAAGGGCGACCTTGGATATTTGAAGAAATTGCATTCTATTTAACACATGGAAAGTTACAAAAAAATAAAACGATTGATGAAGTAGAACAAGTTGTATTGTCGCATCTTGATGAGCTTTATCAGTTTTATGGAGAATACAAAGGATTAAGGATTGCCAGAAAGCATGTAAATTGGTACACCAAGAATTATGCTGACAGCGATCAATTCAGGCGCTTATTTAGTGTACTTAGCAATACAAGTGAGCAAGTAAACACTCTAAAAGCATTTTTTAGTCAAATTAGAAACAAAACAAAGAGTTAAGAATACTATGTCAGAACAACGCGTTACAGCTGCAGCACTTCAATTTACAACTGTAAATTCTCAAGACCAAATAACACAAAAGCCTTTGCGAGATTCAGTAAAGCAAGCTTTAAAAAACTATTTATCGCAATTAAATGGTGAAGATCCTACAGATCTTTATGACTTAGTGTTAGCTGAAGTTGAACACCCATTCCTTGATATGGTTATGCAATATACACGTGGAAATCAAACTAGAGCAGCAAATATGCTTGGTATCAACCGCGGTACACTACGCAAAAAATTAAAACAATACGGAATGAGTTAATTGTTTAATTATAACACGATAAAAAGCGCCTTCATATTAAGGCGCTTTTTTGTTGATAAATAAAATTTGATACAGTCAGCTATCAAAAATGAATAAATATATTGATAATGAATTTTAAGTAAAAGTTTGCTAAAATACAGCGAATTCTAAATTATTTATCTGGAGATTTTTATGGCAGGTCATAGTAAATGGGCCAATACCAAACATCGTAAAGCCGCACAAGATGCAAAACGCGGTAAAATTTTCACCAAAATTATTCGTGAATTAGTAACCGCAGCAAAACTAGGTGGTGGCGATCCAGCGTCAAATCCACGGTTACGTGCCGCAATGGATAAAGCATTATCGAATAATATGACTCGTGACACAATGAATCGAGCTGTTGCCCGTGGTGTTGGTGGTGAAGATGACAGCAATATGGAAACGATCATTTATGAAGGCTATGGACCTGCTGGTACAGCTGTGATGGTAGAATGCCTAAGTGACAATCGCAATCGTACTGTATCAGAAGTCCGCCATGCATTTACAAAAACAGGTGGTAACTTAGGTACTGATGGTTCAGTTTCATATTTGTTCACCAAAAAAGGGGTTATTTCATACCCAACGGGAACTGATGAAGACCAAGTTATGGATGCAGCACTCGAAGCAGGGGCTGACGACGTTGTGACTTATGATGATGGTGCAATAGATGTATTTACTACACCTGAAACATTTGGTGAAGTTAAAGATGCACTTGATGCAGCAGGATTAATTGCTGAATCAGCAGAGGTTTCAATGATTCCAGCAACCAAAGTTGATCTTGATATTGAATCAGCACCAAAACTACTACGTTTAATTGATATGCTTGAAGATTGTGATGATGTCCAAGAAGTTTATCATAATGGTGAAGTCTCTGATGAGGTTGCCGCAACACTCTAATGGCCATTATTCTTGGCATTGATCCAGGCTCTCGTTTGACGGGTTACGGTGTAATCCATCAATCGGGACGTCAACTTACCTATCTTGGCAGTGGTTGCATCCGAACCGCTGTTGATGATTTACCTACTAGATTAAAACGTGTATATGCTGGTATCAGTGAAATTATTTTACAATTTCAACCTGATATGTTTGCTATTGAACAAGTATTTATGGCACGTAATGCCGACTCTGCATTAAAATTAGGTCAAGCAAGAGGGGCTGCAATTGTCGCAGCAGTAAATAGTAATTTACCTGTTTTTGAATATGCTGCTCGTTTAGTTAAGCAATGTATAGTCGGAACAGGTGCTGCGGATAAAAAACAAGTACAACACATGGTAAAGTTATTATTAAAATTACCTGCTAGTCCTCAAGCTGATGCGGCAGATGCATTAGCTATAGCAATTACTCATGCTCATACCTATCAACAGAAAATACAATCGCGTAAGTAAAATAAACCAAACATCAATATTTAATAAATATCTATAAATAAAAATGCACCACTAAATTGATGCATTTTTATTTCTTAGTATCTTAATTTTCAACACATGAGCTAAATAATATAACTCATGTATATAAAATCAACTATTCAGACTTCATTTTTGAACGGTTAGTTAGCAATACCACTTTATTTTTATGTTTAGTAAATAGTTTTGTGATAAACAAAAAGAATAATGGAACATAAAATATGGTTAAAAATGTTGCAGTTAACATACCACCTATTACACCTGTACCTACCGCATTTTGGCTAGCAGAACCTGCTCCACTATTTAATGCTAATGGTAACACGCCTAAAATAAAGGCAAATGAAGTCATTAAAATCGGACGCAAGCGAAGACGACAGGCCTCAAGTGTTGCATCGATTAATGATTTACCTTCTCTTTCAATTGCATCTTTAGCAAATTCTACAATCAAAATAGCGTTCTTGGCTGATAGTCCCATAGTAGTTAATAAACCAACAATGAAGTAAATATCATTATCAAGTCCTCTAAACATAGTAGCAAATACTGTACCTAATATACCTAAAGGAATAATAAATAAAATTGAAATAGGTACTGTCCAACTTTCATATAATGCAGCTAATGACAAAAATACTACAATGATCGAAATGATATAAAGTGTTGTAGTTTGTGATCCTGTTTGACGTTCTTGATAAGAAATAGATGTCCAATCAAACGTAAATCCTTTAGGTAAATTTTTTGATAATTCTTCCATCACAGCCATTGCTTGCCCTGAGCTCACTCCAGGAATAGAAGAACCGTTAATTTCCATTGCTGACACACCATCATAACGGACTAATGATGGCGAACCATAAGTTTTTGTCGTGGTAGCAAATGCATCATATGGAACCATTTCACCATTTTGATTTTTCGCGTGCCAATAACCAAAATCATCTGGAAGCATACGATATGGTGCATCCGATTGCAGGTATACTTTTTTAACTCGATTGTTATAAACAAAATCATCAATATAAGCAGAACCCAAAGCAGTCGACAATACTGTATTTACTGAATTTACCGAAACACCCAATGCTTGTGCAGCTTCAAAATCAACATTAATTTTATACTGTGGGACATCTAACATACTTCCGGGTCTAACTTGTTGCAGTTTTGGATGTTTAGAGGCTTGACCGAACATTAGGAAAAATGCATCAACTAATGCATCATGCCCATAACTAGCTGTATCTTTCAATACATAAGAAAAACCATCGGTCATACCTAATGCAGGTACTGCTGGCAAATTGGCAATAATTACTCGTCCTTCAGTTATAGTAGAAGCAAATTTTTTACCACTTTCGACTAACGAATTAATCTTTTGATCAGCTCGTTTACGCTTATCCCAATCGTTTAATCGAATAAAACCCATCCCCATATTTTGCCCACGACCAACAGGGCTAAAGCCGGAAACGGTAAAAATTTCTTTAACAGAATCAGCTTTTTCTTTTGTATAATAATCAGCAGTCTTATTTAATACTGACTTCGTCTCTTCTAATGTCGAACCTGATGGCAATTCAACAATTACGAAAAGAACCCCCTGATCTTCATTCGG
The DNA here is from genome assembly GCF_009795865.1 of Gilliamella sp. Pas-s27. Lineage (NCBI taxonomy): Bacteria > Pseudomonadati > Pseudomonadota > Gammaproteobacteria > Orbales > Orbaceae > Gilliamella > Gilliamella sp. Pas-s27. The sequence continues at coordinate 28,641 of NZ_WTEW01000020.1, read as the reverse complement.
TAAAAAGCTTGTAGGTAAACGATTAAATCCGAATAATACTCCAACCAATATTAAAACATAACAAACAAAAGCAATTATTGGGTTACGAATAACTTTAATAACACCCTTTTCATAAGAACGTAAAGATTTATCATAAAAATGATTAAACCATTTAAAGAAAGCTTTAGTTCCTTTTGAACACCAACTAAATGGCGGTACTGATTCTAATTTTTCACCCAATGAAATTTCTTTAATTTTACTTTTAGATGGCGCTTTCAAAATTTGCACACAAAGAGCAGGTGTTAATACAATAGCCATCAATACTGATAATCCCATTGCGGTTACAATAGTAATCGAAAACTGACGATATATTCCACCTGCAGCACCACCATAAAATGCCATCGGCACAAATACAGCAGATAATACAACCGCAATACCTATTAATGCTGAAGTAATTTGCTCCATTGACTTAACAGTTGCATCATAAGGCGATAGCCCCTCATCATGCATAATACGTTCAACGTTTTCGATAACAACAATGGCATCATCCACCAACAATCCAATAGCAAGTACCATTGCAAACATAGATAAAGTATTAATGGTGAATCCACAAATATAAAGAATCGCAAATGTCCCCAATAGTACGACAGGTACGGTAATAGTCGGTATAAGTGTAGAACGCAGGTTCTGTAAAAACACATACATGACAATAACAACTAAAATAATTGCTTCAATTAACGTATGAATTACATTACTAATCGACAATTTAACAAATGGAGTTGTATCGTATGGAAAATCATATTTAATATCTTCTGGAAAGATTTTAGATAACTCTTCTAATTTTTTATCTACCTTATCTGACGTATCTAATTGGTTAGCACCTGTTGCCAAATATATTCCAAGACCTGTTGATTCATTACCGTTATAAAGAGAAATAAAGTTATAATCCGACGCACCGATTTCAACTCTAGCAATATCTTTTAATAAGATATTAGAACCATCGGTATTAACACGAACAAGAATATTTTGGAATTGCTCCGGCGTTTTTAAACGTGATTGTGCAGTAATTGTTGCATTAAGCTCTTGGCCCTCAATTGACGGTAAAGCACCTAATTGCCCTGCTGTTACTTGTGCATTTTGCGCTTTAATAGCAGCTATGATTTCTTCAATTGATAAATTAAAATAGGTCAATTTATTTGGATCAAGCCAAATACGCATTGCGTATTCAGAACCAAATAATTGAGTATCACCAACACCCTGTACACGTCGAATCGGGTCTTGGACAGTGGAATACACAAAGTCAGCAATATCCGCTTGTGTTTTTTGAGGATTTGTCGAATAAAAACCAACAACCTTTAAAAAGCTGGTGTTATTTTTTGCAACAGAAACACCATTTTTTTGCACACTTTCAGGAAGACGAGATTTAATACTTTCTACTTTATTTAGCACTTGTACTTGGGCAAAATCAGGATCAGAACCAGGAGCAAAAGTTAACGTTGTTTGGACAACACCTTGTGCACTACTGGTTGATTTCATATAAATTAGATTATCCAGACCAGTTAAATTTTGCTCAATCAACTGAGTAACAGTATTCTCAATAGTTTGTGCATCGGCACCAGGGTAAACAGCACTAACAGTTACAGCCGGAGGGGCTATATCAGGATACTGCTCAACAGCTAGTAGTTTTATACATAACCCCCCCCCCAACATCATCATGATAGCAATTACCCATGCAAAAACAGGTCTGTCAATAAAAAACTTAGCCATAATTACTACCCCTATTCTATTTCACACTGTTTTGGGTGATACTGTCCAGCTGCTTTTGTGAAAGTGTACTTGGTTCACCAACTTTTTCTACTTTCAGTGGTGGGGTATCTTGTCTAGGGTTTTCGACAGAAGTTAAATTGAGTAATCCTGTAATAATAACTTCTTCACCAACGTTAATTCCTTTTGTCACAACCCAATAACCTTCAATACCTGTGTATACTTGGATATCTTGACGATATTCCACTGTATTATCAGGCTTTAAGATTTTTGCAGTATATTGTCCCAACTTATTACTAGTGATGCCTTGTTGCGGAACAAGTATGGCATTTTTAATATAACCTAATGTCACCTGAGGTTTAACAAACATACCCGGTAAAATTTTACCGTCATTGTTGGCAAATTGAGAACGTAATGTCACTGTACCTGTCGTTTCGTTTACAGTCATATCTGAAAACTTAATATTACCAGGTAGAGCATATTTTGAACCATCGTTAAAAAATAATTCTACATTATTTTCTTTTGCTGGTTCATAAATAACATTTTCATCTTGAAGATATTTATTATAACGAGTAGCCGCTTCTGTCATATCGACATAAATAGGGTCTAGTTGTTGAACTAGCGCAAGCGGTGTTGACTGACCAGCGGCTACTAATGCTCCTTCAGTCACACTTGATTTACCGATATATCCATCAATTGGTGAATACACTTTCGTATACTCTAAATTAACTTTGGCTGTATGCTCAGCGGCTTGAGCAACCAATACAGCCGCTTCCGCCTGTTTAACATCGGCTGCTGCTTTATCGTAATCTTGTTGACTAATTGATTTGGTATTTAACAGCCCTGCATAACGTTTTAATGTAAGCTGTGCAATATTTGCATTTGCTTTGGCACTGGCAACACTAGCAACAGCACTATCATAATTAGCTTGATAAATAGCAGGGTCTATTTGATATAGTGATTGCCCAGCTTTAACATTAGAACTTTCATCAAATTCACGTTTTAAAACAATACCACCGACCTGAGGTCTAATTTCAGCAATTTGAGATGCAACAACCCTGCCAGGCAAACTGATTTTTAACGTATAGTTTAATGGTTGAACTTTAAATACAGTGACTCCTGGTAATTGATTATTACCGTCTTGTGATTTACCATTATCACAGCTTGTTAATAAAAGCAGGCCGGCAAACGCCACAGGCAAGGCTAATAGTAGCTTGTTAAATCTCATATAAAAATAACCTCAGTAAACTTAATAATTATTTATTTTTTAATAGTTCTTATTCAAAAGTGGTCAGTAATTTTACAAAAAATATGGATAGATTGTAAGTAGCCCTACTACTTAATAGCACAGAGTTCTAAAAAATAACTAAATAAACCATGATAATAAAAAAGTATATTGATAATTATGATTATTACTAGAAATAAAGTAATATAGACTAACTGATTTTTTGTACTATAAAGTATCTTAAAGAAAATGTTATACTACAAATATCAAATACGGTTGCTTTAATGAAGATTAATTCAAATTGCTAAAAGAAGCAAAAATTTACATTACTGCATTCCGGAATCATTTTTTTAAAATATGATTAAATAATTTAAATCTATATTTAATTTAATACAGAGATGGTTATTATGGATAATTTACGTATTGTTCTAATTGTTGTTGCATCCTTGGTTATTATTGCATTGCTTATCCATGGATTTTGGATCAATAAAAAAGAACATTCTTCGCTTTTTAGTTCAAATAAAAAAGGAAAATTTGAACAAAATACTCAACTACACCAAAATCCTTCTATAAGCGATATAGATATAGATATAGAGGAAGATGATGTAATTCTACTCAAACCTAAAACAACAAAAGACAATGAAACTGCTGAAAATAACGCCACTGTAGATGAGCTTACAGAAGAACAAGAAAATAAACCTCAGCAAAAAGATTTATTTGTTGATAATTGTGATCAACTAGAAATTACTACAGACAAAGATCAAAAATCAGCTATTAATATTAATAAAGATCTTTTTGAAGATGAAGAAGACCTTAGTTTAACTAAAAAAATAAAAGAAACACAAGTTGATACTAATGAGCAGGCCAATAATGAAATTAATCATGATACACATCAAAAACTAGGCATTAAAGACGAACAATCTAAAACAGAAATTATTGTATTAAATGTTACAGGTCTTAACGGAAAACTACTACAAGGTGATGTATTACTTGCTAGTATTATGCAATCAGGGTTTCAGTTTGGTGATATGCAAATTTTTCACCGTCATGTGGATCCTGCAGGTAACGGTCCAGTCTTATTTAGCTTAGCAAATATGATTACACCCGGGTATTTGGATCCTGAAACTATGCATGAATTTACAACACCCGGCGTATCTATTTTCATGATTGCACCAACAGAAGGTAACAACCAACAAAACTTCAAATTAATGTTACAGACAGCGCAACGTATTGCTGATGATGTCAACGGCGTAGTGTTAGATGACGAACATCACATGTTAACTCCGCAAAAGATAGACAGTTACAAAGATCGCATAAAAAAATCCTGTAACGAAATTTAACCACATAATTTTCAACAAATTTTTAGCACCCCCACCAACCAAAGTTGGTGGTTACAGATAAGTATTAAATATTTATTTAAATGACTTAATTTGGCTATGCATTATTGACAGTTAAATTAATGCAATTGTAATGATATTTCCTAACCCTACGTTTTAATTTAAGAGCCTATGATTATGTCACTATCTAATAAAGCCGAAAACTCAGCAAATACATATAAATCTGTTAAAGACATAACAGAACAACTGACCTCATTAAGGACAAAAATTAGACATCACGAATATTGCTATTATGTACTTGATACACCTGAAATTCCCGACTCCGAATATGACAAATTAATAAAACAACTGCAAACATTAGAACAACAATATCCAGACCTTATTACACCCAACTCACCAACTCAACGCGTTGGGGGTTTTCCATTAGCACAATTTGCATCGATCAAGCATGAAATACCTATGTTATCACTTGATAATGTTTTTGATGATACAAGTTTTATTGCTTTTAACAAACGAGTAAAAGATCGTCTTCATTTAAGCGATACTGAACATGTTGAATATTGTTGCGAACTCAAACTTGATGGGCTTGCTGTCAGCTTACTTTACCAAAATGGGCAATTTACACAAGCCGCAACCCGAGGTGATGGTACAACAGGGGAAGATATAACCGCAAATGTAAAAACCATCAAAACAATTCCTCTAGTTTTAAGAGGAGACAATATTCCAACTCGATTAGAAATTCGTGGAGAAGTATTTATAACCCACAAAGGATTTGAAAAACTTAATGCTGATGCCATAAAACACAACGAAAAGGTCTTTGCCAACCCACGTAATGCGGCAGCGGGTTCATTAAGACAATTAGATCCTAAAATTACAGCAAAACGTCCATTAACATTCTTTTGTTACGGTGTGGGTATAGTTGAAGGTGCTACATTACCTAATACTCATTATGACCGTTTAATGCAATTCAAAGCTTGGGGCTTACCTGTTAGCAATAAAGTGGAAAAACATCAAGGTGCACAGGCTGCTTTAGACTACTTCAAAAAAATTGGCGAACAACGCATGTCGCTAGGCTTTGATATTGATGGCGTAGTTATAAAAGTTAATAGTATTGAACAACAAAATGAACTTGGCTTTATTGCTCGTGCTCCTAGATGGGCTACTGCATTTAAGTTTCCTGCTCAAGAACAAATTACACAATTAAATAAAGTAGACTTTCAAGTTGGACGAACAGGTGCAATTACACCTGTTGCAAGATTGGAACCTGTCTCTGTCGCTGGTGTTATTGTTAGCAATGCCACATTACATAATAGTGATGAAATAGCCCGACTAGGCGTACGTGAAGGAGACTATGTTACAATACGTCGGGCCGGTGATGTTATTCCCAAAATTGTAGCCGTAATATTGGATAAAAGACCTAAAGATACAAAAGAGATCGTATTCCCAACACATTGTCCTATTTGTGGATCACTAATAGTTCGAGATGAAGGTCAAACTATATCACGCTGTGCAGGTGGACTAATTTGCCCTGCGCAACGAAAAGAAGCTTTAAAGCATTTTGTTTCACGCAAAGCAATGAATGTAGAAGGTATGGGTGATAAAGTCATCGAACAACTAGTTGATAAAGAGTATGTCAAAACACCTGCAGATTTATATAAACTAAATCGACCAATGCTATGTAGTTTAGATAAAATTGGTGAAAAATCTGCCAATAATTTATTAAATGCACTAGAGGAATCTAAAAATACAACATTAAGTCGATTTATATTTGCTCTTGGCATCCCAAATGTTGGCGAAGTTACTGCCGAAAATCTAGTTAACCAACTAGGCAACTTACCGGCAATTGAGAACACCTCGCTTGAACAATTACAAACGGTAAAAGATATCGGTGCTATCATTGCAGAAAGTATTATAGACTTTTTTCAAGAACCTCATAATCGTAATATCATTGAACAATTAACCAGTCATGAAATTGGTATTCACTGGCAAAATTTAAATCCACAGATGCAAGCAGTTAATACTGATTCACCTTTTTTTGGTAAAAAAGTGGTATTAACAGGCACCTTATCAGTTTTAACTCGAGATGAAGCCAAAAATAAATTAAAACAATTAGGAGCAAAAGTAACGGGTAGCGTATCAAAAAATACCGATCTAGTCATTGCCGGAGAAGCCGCTGGTTCTAAACTTAACAAAGCCCAAGAATTGGGAATTAAAGTTATTGATGAACAAGAAATGCTAAATTTGTTCGCTCAATAAAAATAAAATTCATTGGTACTTGTTGGTTAATTGATTACAATAGCAAGTATCAAAAAACAAGGAGGAAATTATGCCTTTACTCGATAGTTTTAAAGTTGATCACACCAAAATGAAAGCGCCTTTTGTGCGAATTGCAAAAACTATGGCAACCCCAAAAGGTGATCACATCACTGTGTTTGATCTACGCTTTACTATTCCTAATAAAGATAATCTACCAGAAAAAGGGATTCATACATTAGAGCATTTATTTGCTGGCTTTATGCGTGATCACCTAAACAGCGACAAAGTTGAAATAATTGATATTTCACCCATGGGGTGCCGTACAGGCTTTTACATGAGTTTAATTGGTAAACCAAACGAAGCATTAATAGTGGATGCATGGTTAAAATCAATGCATGATGTTTTAAATGTCAAATCACAAAATCAAATTCCAGAATTAAACGAATATCAATGTGGTACCTACAAAATGCATTCATTAGATGAAGCCAAAGCTATTGCTGAAAAAATTATAAAATCAGGCATTAGCATATGCCATAATGATGAAATCGCATTGACTGATGAACAGCTAGCTCAAATTAATCACTAGGAGATATCTATGCCAAACGTCGTTATCGACTTTTTAGAGGGTCGCACCATAGAGCAAAAAAGAGAAATGGCAAAACGCGTAACAAATGCAATTTCCGAAACACTTAACTGCAAACCTGAAGCAGTACAAATCATCATGCACGAAATAACAAAAGATCAGATCGCTAATGGTGGCATACTACGTAGTGATAAAGAATAGTGACAAAGATTCATTTTTACATATACAAATAATTACGCAAATAAGCTAAAACCCTTTGGGTATATTTAAGCTTCATAAAAAAATCTCAAAATAAATATATTTTGAGATTTTTACCTAAACATTTATCACTATTTCATATAAATTCAGCCACCAATAAATTATTCGTAATTCAGCTAAATCGCTTAATGCTTGCAATTGCAGTGATGTAAATGAAGTATATGCCCCATTTTATTCGCTTTTGTTTCTAAATAATGTTCATTATTTGGATTTTCACCGACTTCCAATGGCTCTCGTTTTGTAATTTTGATACCTGAGCTTTCAAGTACTCTAATTTTTTCTGGATTATTGGTTAATAAACGAATTTGAGACACACCTAATAAATTAAGCATATCAGCACATAAAGTAAAATCGCGTTCATCCGCTGCAAAACCTAATTGTTCATTGGCTTCAACTGTATCTAATCCTTGATCTTGTAATGCATAAGCTCTAATTTTATTCAGCAAACCAATATTACGCCCTTCTTGACGATGATAAATTAAAATCCCTTTACCTTCTTTTGCAATTTGTTTTAAAGCTGCTTCTAACTGAAAACCACAATCACAGCGTAAACTAAAAAGTGCATCCCCCGTTAAACATTCAGAATGAATCCTTGTAAGCACAGGTGCATCACTAGATATATCACCAAATACCAATGCTACATGATCCTTCTTTGTTGCAATCTCTTCAAATCCAACAATAGTAAAACATCCCCAAGGAGTTGGTAATTTTGCTTGTGCAACACGTTTTAATTGCATTATTTTCTCCGTTTTAAATAAAACATAGATAAGATTTTATAAAAATAAATCTACATTCTATGCTAAAATATTAAGCAATTTGTACTTAATTGAGTTTATAAATGGGGTTAGTAATAAAAAAAACAATAGCTATACTAGCTATTTTCTTAACTGTGCCTTTAGTTATTATAGCCATAAATTGGCACTGGCAACCAACGTCATTAAATAATACATCTAAATATTTATTTTTAATAACCGAAACGGCCAGTTTTCCTTGGGCAATAATAACATCGGCAATTTTATTTTTAGTATTTCTCCTATTATTACCCAACAAAACAAAAACAAAAATTGTTTTGTTATGGTTGCTACTTGTTAGCGCAATATTAAGTGGTCAAGTAATTAAAAGCTTTTTAAAATCGCAAACAGCCGAATCAAGGCCTTATGTACTTTGGATGGCAAAAGAATTTAATATGACTGATCAACAATTTTATTCGCAAACAAAGTCAGAAAGAAAAGAACTTATCCAACAATTACTAAATAATTCAATAACAATCCCAAGTTGGTTATCTAACCACTGGCAACATGAAACAGGATATTCCTTTCCTTCTGGGCATACGTTATTTTCTGTCACTTGGGCATTTTTAGCTTTAACATTACTAAAATTTAAACGGCATTATGTAATAATATCAAGCACCATTATCTGGTCGGTATTAATTGAAATTAGTCGGTTATTACTAGGTATGCATCGACCAATTGATTTAATAACAAGCATATTAATCGCTTGGATAATTTCATTAATCTGCTGTTTTTATGCTAAAAAATGGCATATAGTAGATAAGTAACGCTTAAATAAAAATAAAAGAAATTCAATTTATAACAGACGAATTTAATTTTTGAACGTTATAATTAACAGCTTAACGAACCAAAGCAATTTATAGAAACAGACACATATAATAAAAACGTTTAACTAAAAACAAAAAGGTTAACATTATGAAATTTGTTATATCAATTTTATTGATAATTATCATTTTTGCCATATCAATAGCAATAGGTTCAGCGAATGATCAACTTGTAACATTTAATTATTTGATTGCTAAAACTGAAATTCGTTTATCTGTATTATTAGCTATTTTGTTTGGTTCTGGTTTTATTATTGGTTGGATATTAACAGGCGTTTTCTTTTTAAAATCTAAATTCCAACACTCATCAACAAAACGTAAATTAAACAAATTACAAAAAAAATACGATGAAGATATAGCAAATCATCAACAAACAACCTTAACTAAACCCAATTAAGAATAGGTTACTATGTTTGAGCTGTTATTTCTGTTACTTCCTATTGCTGCCGGATATGGCTGGTATATGGGTAACAGAAATGCAAAACAAAAATATTTAAATGAATCTAATCGGCTATCTCGTGAATATGTAGATGGTTTAAACTTTCTTTTGTCTAACCAAAAAGATAAAGCTGTCGATCTTTTTTTAGATCTATTAAAAGAAGATGATGGTACACTTGAAGCGCATTTAACATTAGGTAACTTATTTCGCTCTCGAGGCGAAGTTGATAGAGCGATACGTATTCATCAAACACTGTTAGACAGCGCATCATTAACCTTTGAACAACAACTATTAGCCATTCAACAATTAGGCCGAGATTATATGGTTGCAGGTTTTTACGACCGTGCCGAAAAGATGTTTTTGAAATTAATAGATGAAGAAGACTTTCAACAACATGCATTACAACAACTTATCATCATATATCAATCAACCAGTGAATGGATAAATGCCATTAACACAGCAACTAAACTAGTCAAACTTGGCAATGAAAAATACAGAACTGATATTGCACAATTTTATTGTGAACTCGCCTCACAAGCTATAACCAATAATGAACTAGACAAAGCAAATAACCTATTACAAAAATCAGCAACGGCAGATGCAACATGTGCTCGGACTTCACTCATGCTGGGTCGCGTTTTTATGGCTCAAAACAAAATAGAGCAAGCTATCGAATCATTTCAAGAAATATTACAACAAGACAAAGCCTTTATTGGCGAAGCATTACCTTTATTAAAAGAGTGCTATCTAAAACTAAATAATCAACAGCAATTTCAACAATTTTTACAATTATGTGTCGAACAAAATAGCGGTAGCGTAGCCGAATTAATGCTTGCTGATCTTATAGAAAAACAAAAAGGCTTAGATGCAGCACAACATTACATGTACCGTGAATTACTTAAACATCCTAATTTAAAAGGATTTTATCGATTAATGAACTATCATGTTGCAGATGCAGAACAAGGCAAAGCGAAAGAAAGCCTGTTGCTTTTACGTAACATGGTAGGTGAGCAAATAAAAATTGTCCCGAATTATCGATGCCAAAAATGTGGATTTACGGTCAACTCCATCTACTGGTTATGCCCTGCTTGCCGTTCGTGGTCAACCATAAAACCTGTTCGTGATTTTGAACAACATACCAATAAATAAAAAGAGATTTCTATGTTTTTAATTGACTCTCACTGTCATTTAGATAGTTTAGACTTTAGTACTAAATCCATCAAAGATGTTTTACAAGAAGCTGTAAACAACGATGTTAAACATTGCTTAAGTGTAGCAACAACATTATCGGGCTATGAATCGATGAAACATCAACTTACCCCTTATAAACATCAATGCTCTTTTTCGTGTGGGATTCATCCGCTTAATTTAGACGATGAAAAGTATGATGCCGATCGTTTTCAAAGCTTAGCGCAAGAAAATAACGTCATAGCACTAGGCGAAACAGGTCTTGATTACTACTATCAACAAGATAATTTAGAACAGCAACAAGAAAATTTTAAAGAGCATATTCGATTAGGTCGCAAATTAAATAAACCAATTATTGTCCATACCCGTAACGCCAAACAAGACACATTAAGAATATTAAAAGACGAACACGTTCATTCTGGCGTTTTACACTGTTTTACTGAAGATATCGAAACAGCCAAACAACTCTTAGACATCGGCTTTTATATCTCATTTTCAGGAATCATCACCTTTAAAAATGCCGAAGCCCTACGCGATGTTGCCAAATATGTACCACTTGATCGTATCTTGGTCGAAACAGATTCCCCTTACCTTGCTCCAGTACCACACAGAGGGAAAGAAAACCAACCAGCGTATGTTCGTGAAGTGGCACAATATTTATCCGCTTTAAAAGGCGTCTCATTAGAAGCGATAGCCCAAAAAACCACAGCTAACTTTTGTCGATTATTCAATCTGCAAGGAAAATTAAATGAATTATAAATTAACCATTGATTGGAATGATTTTTTAACAAATTATTGGCAAAAAAAACCAGTTATTTTACGCAAAGCATTTACTAACTTTATTGATCCCATTACACCAGATGAACTTGCAGGGCTAGCAATGGAAGAAGAAATTGATAGCCGAATTGTTTCCAATAAAGATGGCGTTTGGGATGCAAAATATGGACCATTTACTGAATATCATAACTTAGGAGAAGATCACTGGAGCTTACTTGTTCAAGCGGTTGATCACTGGCATGAACAAGCTGCCACATTAGTTGAACCATTCAAATGCATACCACAATGGCAATTTGATGATTTAATGATTTCTTATGCAACACAAGGAGCAGGTGTTGGGCCTCATATTGATAATTACGATGTGTTTATTATTCAAGGCATGGGGAGCAGGCGTTGGCAAGTGGGTGATCGCAACCCAAATTATAAACAATTTAATGCACACAAAGTATTATTACATGTTGAAGACTACCAATCCATCATAGATGAAGAACTCACGACAGGCGACATTTTATATATTCCAATAGGTTGCCCTCATAATGGTATATCTATTGGTGAATCACTTAGCTATTCTGTTGGTTTTATGACACAAACATCGCAAGAACTACTTAGTAGCTTTGCCGACTATGTCATCGATAACCTACCTAATGGTATTTATTATCAAGACCCGAATTTAAAACTACCTAACGACCCACACCGAGTTCAACCTTATGAACTAACAAAACTACAGGATCAAATTATCGACTTAATCAAAACACCCCAATTATTTAACGATTGGTTTGGCAAACACATTACACAATCAATGCACGAACTAAATATTGTACCTGTTGAACCACCCTACGATTACAATGAATTCGAATCACTACTAAAAAATGGTTCAAAGCTACACCAAGTACCTAGCATTCGCATTCTTAAAGTAGGTGATTTTGGCTACATTCATGGTGAAAAAATTGACTTACCAATGCCTATCATCGATCTACTTTGTGAAACAGAAACATTATATTACAAGCATTTACAAAATAAAAACGTGCTTCAAATAATGCTTGAGTTTGTTAACAAAGGTTACTGGTATTTTGCAGAAGAATGACATAACATCCCGCCGATATTAAAATCGGCGGATAAAACAGCTACTTAAGCTTTAAGTTTGGCTTTTTATGAGTTTTAAGTATATACTTTCCCCCGCTTTTATTTACCCGCCGTTTAATCACAAATTAAACATTATAAAATGAAAATTTTAAGTAACTATCTAATTTTAAAAACTAGAGGTATACATGAAAACTGAAGCAAACACAGCCCAGCAAGCTAAAAGCGAAAGTGAACAAACAACGCCATACCAAAAGAAAACACTTTTTGCTTCCACCGTTGGTTATGCACTTGATGGCATGGATATGATGATTTTAGGTGTTTGTTTTAGCCTGATTTCGACAAGCTTTAACCTAACTAAAGCAGATTTAGGCACCTTAACATCAGTGACCCTACTTGGCGCAGTATTAGGTGGCATTTTATTTGGTGTACTTGCTGATAAATATGGTCGAGTTAGAGTTTTTTCATGGACGATTTTAATATTTTCCTTTTTTACTGGACTATGCGCAATTTCACCCAACTATGAGTGCTTTTTAATATTTCGCTTTTTAAGTGGGCTTGGTCTTGGTGGCGAATTTGGTATTGGCATGACGCTAGTTTCTGAAAGCTGGCCTAAAAATAAACGTTCAAGAGCAACATCAATTGTTGCACTAGGCTTTCAAGTAGGTATTATTTTAGCCGCATTGACTGTCAATTTTATTGGTGAAATTTATGGCTGGCGCTGGGCTTTTGCCATGGGTGTATTACCTGCTTTATTTGTTGCATGGACTCGTAAAGGTCTAAAAGAACCTGAAATTTGGCAAAACCTTAAAAACCAAAACAAAAATAAAATTGCCATTGGCAAATTATTTAAAAATCCCCGAACAATAGCAACAACAATAGGATTAACCATTGCTTGTGCAGTACAAAACTTTGGCTTTTATGGACTCATGGTTTGGATGCCAAACATGATTGCATCCGAACTCAAATTGCCATTTAAAAACACCATGTTTTGGACCATTTCAACCACTATTGGCATGTCATTAGGGATTTTAATTTTTGGTTGGTTATGCGATAAATTTGGCCGTCGTCCTTCTTACATTCTGTTTTTATTTGTTTCAGCCGTTTCGATTTGGTTCTATTTCCAACAAACTGATATGGTTATACTTATTATATTTGGTTCAGTGATTGGCTTTTTTGTCAATGGCATGATGGGTGGATATGGTGCGTTGCTTGCTGAGCATTACCCAACAGATGCACGATCAAGTGCTGAAAACATTATCTTCAATATAGGTCGAGGTCTTGCTGGCGTATCACAAGTGCTTATTGCCTATTTGGCCACTGTCTACTCAATTAGCTATGCATTAGCTTTATTGTCTGCCGCTTATTTATTATCGGCTGCTGCATTTGTCTTTTTAATACCTGAAACAAAAGGCAAAGCACTCGAATAAAATATCTCAAAAATAAAAAACAGGGCAACAGCCCTGTTTTTTTATATCAATACAAACTTATTATATTAAACAATTAAAATACGGCTAAATTGTTTAATTTGTTTTAATGACAAATTAAATATGCCATATTATAGTGAGCACGAAAATAATATTGTAACTAAAATATTGTCGATATCTAAATCATTCTAAAAAAGCATTATTCATTAAAATACAATAATGCACTGATAAAACCGACTATAAAACTATAAACAAGATAAAGGTGAGTATTTATGTTGTGGAAACTATCTAACCGAGCTATAGCATTGAAAAGCTCTGCTATTCGTGAAATTTTAAAAATTACCGAACAGCCTGATGTTATTTCATTTGCTGGAGGTTTACCTTCGCCAAATACTTTTCCAGTTCAAAAAATAAAAGACGCCTTCGACCATATTATTACCGCTGACGAAATGAGTGGTTCTTTACAATATGGACCAACCGAAGGTTATGCACCGCTACGCATCTGGTTAGCTGAATATTTATCTCAGCGTGATAACACTAACGTAAAACCTAACCAAATTTTGATAGTCACTGGTTCTCAACAAGCTTTAGATCTTATTGGCAAAGCACTGATAGACAAAGGAAGTAAAGTCCTAGTTGAAACCCCAACCTATTTAGGTGGATTACAATCTTTCACTCAATATGAGCCTGAGTATATTTCGCTAGAAGGTGATGAACAAGGCATTATTCCTGAAAAACTTGATGACAAAACGGCAGCCGATGCCAATTTTATGTATGTAATCCCTAACTTTCAAAACCCGACAGGACGCCGTTTACCATTAGCACGACGCCAACAATTAGCAGAAAAAGCAATCCGCAATAACCTTGCATTGGTCGAAGACGATCCTTATGGAGAATTAGATTACCAAGGACATCGTTTACCAAGCTTATACACATTAGCGCCAGAAAACACTATTTATTTAGGTTCTTTCTCAAAAATCTTAGCCCCAGGACTACGCCTTGGGTATATCGTTGCCAATGAAAAATTAATCAACAAATTGGTACAACTAAAACAAGCAGCAGATCTACATACCCCAAGTCTAACTCAACGTATTGCTTACCATGTAATAAAAGATGGCTTTCTTGATAAGCATATTCCAACTATTCGTGAATTATACGGTCATCGTTGCCAAGCAATGTTAAATGCATTACAAAAATACATGCCAACCACAGTCACTTGGAATAAACCCGAAGGAGGCATGTTTATTTGGATTGAATTACCAAAAAATATCAATGCGACAGAACTACTTAGCGAAGCAATCCAACATAAAGTTGCTTTTGTACCGGGTGAAACCTTTTTTGCTAATGCTATTCGAACTAATTGCATGCGACTTGCTTTTGTCACAGTACCAGAAGAAAAAATTGAACAAGGCATCAAAACATTAGCTAAATTAATCGCTAACTGGTCAGATATACTAGAAGAAAGCCCAATAATAATGTAGATTCATACCAATAAAAAGGACTCAAATAGAGCCCTTTTTATCTAAACTCGTCAAAATTGATAGATGTAATCCATAAACTTTAACTTTTTCATAATTTTAAATAAAATAAATATATCGTTATTTAGTATCACAATCGCTCGGTTTTACCTCAAATGACATTACTTTTTCGTTTCCAATGTAATAGTTATGACTGACACCATTTGGAAATGCGTCTCTAAACTGTTTAATTTGTGGGTTATTACCACAATAAATTTTTCTCAATGCCCCTCCTGTTTGATTTTTTGTGTCAGAGATTGATATCTCATCTTTTGAAGCATTAATAATATATTTATAATTCAGTAATTCACTAGCTTTTGCTATTTCAACTAAATCAGAGATTGATATTTCATCTCTTGAAGCATTAATAATATATTTATAATTCAGCAATTCACTATCTTTTGCTATTTCAACTAAATTAGTTTTTGCATCAACTTTAACTGGAAGCATTTTTTTAGCTTCATTAATAATGGTATCTTGTAAAATAGCAAGATCAGTATTTTTTGAAGAATCACCAACTACTTGGTTGGCATCAGATTTCGAATTATCACAACCGAAAAGAGCTAAACTCATCAAAATTGCAACTACTGCTAGTTTTAAACCTTTCATTGATATTCCTTTTTATTAAAGTTACCAATTTCATTTTTACCAATTATTTAAAATACAGGCATTATCATTGTAAAATTTTTGAAAACAAATAGGTATAAAAATTATCATATTTTACATATTAAACAAAAATAAATAACCAATAAAAAGGGCTCTAATAGGCCCTTTTTATCTAAACTCGTCAAAATTGATAGATATAATCCATAAACTTTAACTTTTTTGATAATCTTAAACAAAATAATACAAAATAAATATATCGTTATTTAGTATCACAATCGCTCGGTTTTAACTCAAATGACATTACTTTTTCATCTCCAATATAATAGTTATGACTGACACCATTTGGAAATGCGTCTCTAAACTGTTTAAGTTGTGGGTTATTACCACAATAAACTTTTTTCAATGCCTCTCCTGTTTGATTTTTTGTGTCAGAGATTGATATCTCATCTTTTGAAGCATTAATAATATATTTATAATTCAGTAATTCACTATCTTTTGCTATTTCAACTAAATTAGTGTTTGCATCAACTTTAACTGGAAGCATTTTTTTAGCTTCATTAATAATAGTATCTTGTACAAGAGTAAGATCAGTATTTTTTGAAGAATCACCAACTGATTTGTTGGCATCGGATTTTGAGTTATCACAACCAAAAAGAGCTAAGCTCATCAAAATTGCGACTACTGCCGCTGGTTTTAAATCGTTCATCAATATTCCTTTTTATTTTAAAGTTACTAATTTTATTTTTGCCGATTATTCAGGCATTAGTATTGTAAAATAGTTGAAAGCAAATAGGTATAAAAATTGTCATATTTTACATTTTTAAACAAAAATAAATAATAAATAAAAAGGGCTTTAATAAGCCCTTTTATTGCTAATGAGTTTTAACTATTTATACTTATTGGATCTAATCAAACCATATTTAATCATTATCATCACAATCAGTCGGTTTTACATCCACTGAAAAAACTTTATCGTCATTGATGTAATAATTATGATTAGCACCTCTAGGGAATACTAATCTTAGCGTCTTCATACTAGCATCATCACCACAATAAAACGCAACTAATTTATTTTGTAAATTTTTTTGATTAGTTTCAGCTAGCAATGCATCTTTAGTAATATTATTCACAACATATTTATAATTAATTGCATTACTATCTGTTGATACATCAACCAAAGTCATACTCGAATCAATAGTTGCAGGCAATTTTGTTTTAATCGCCTTGATCATCAAACCTTGAGCAACACCATAATTACCTTCTTTAATCTTATTAAGCATATCTTCTTTTTCCGATTTTGTTTGTTCATACAAATCTTTAGCCTTATCACTAATGGCTGAACTTACTTGCTTAACTTGATCGCCAATTTTTGAGCCTAATTGACTTGCTTTATCGCCAATTTCAGAGCTTAATTGACTCGCTTTTTCGCTAATTTGAGATCCTACTTGATTAGCCTTGTCATTTATTTCTGAACTTGTCTGCTCGGCTTGCTGCTTGATATCATCAGCTTTTGATTTTGAATTATCACAATTAACTAAAAAAAACCCTAATACTACTAAAGAGATTACTTTAAAAAGTTTCATATTATTCCCCTTCTATTTTTAATTTATATTGGCTATAGTGATTTGGATTCGCAATAACCTATTGATTTTAAAAATTGATTACCTATAAATCAGCTGTAAAAGCGCATAAAAAGCACTTTTACAGTGACCATTATCTATTAGCTAATTACTTAATTAGTTAATATGCATACCACCAGTAACACCATACGTTTCGCCTGTTGTATAGCTTGACTCTTCTGATGCTAAATGCACATAAACACCAGCAAGCTCAACAGGTTGACCTGCTCGTTGTAATGGGGTTTGTTTACCAAATTCAGGAATCACATCACTTGGTTGACCACCACAAATTTGTAGTGGAGTCCAAACTGGTCCCGGCGCCACGCTATTTACACGGATACCTTTATGTGCTAATTGTTTAGCTAAACCACGAGTAAACGCAATAATAGCCGTCTTAGTTGAAGCATAATCTAATAAATTACCACTAGGTTGATAAGCCTGAACTGACGAAGTAGTAATAATAGTCGAACCGGGTTTTAAATATCCTAAAGCTGCTTTAGTCATCCAAAAAAGCGAGAACACATTCACTTCAAACGTTTTTTTAATTTGCTCTGTGGTAAGGTCCATAATATTTTCGACTGCAGTTTGCTTACCGGCAACTAACGTCAAATTATCTAACCCACCTAATTTATCATGAGCTTCATCAACTAATTTTTTACAAAACGCCTCATCACTTAAATCACCGGGAATTAACACCACTTTACGCCCAGCGGCCTCAATAACTTTAGCAACTTCTTCCGCGTCTTTTTGTTCAACAGGAAGATAATTGATAGCCACATCAGCGCCTTCTTTAGCATAAGCAATCGCTGCTGCACGTCCAATGCCTGAATCGCCGCCAGTCACAAGCATTTTACGCCCTTCTAAACGATTATGTCCTTGATAGCTCTTTTCGCCACAATCAGGAATTGGGGTCATTTCACACTGTAAAGCTGGTGCAACCTGTTTTTGTTTTGGAAACTTGTCATGATGATATTTGGTAAGTGGATTATAGATTTTTTGTTTACGCATAATATGCTCCTAAGTTAATCTATATTTTTTATAAAACCTTAATATAATTTAAATAAAATCAATTAAGACTCACAAAATCCTATGTGTACTCATATCAATGTTAAAAATACTTAATCAACTCAATAAATTATATAGTTTAAGATTGGGACTTTTTTAAAGACTTTTGCTTTTAAAACTGAATTTTGCTACTTGGTAACACCTTCTAAATTTTCAAAAAAATTAAAAATAAGGACTAAAAATTCATTAAAGCTGGCTTTGAGTGGGCTTGGTGAGAACGGTGAAAATAGTCATATCAAAGCCATGATCGTTGTATAATTTTGTATTGGATTTAGTGTAGCAAATTAAAATTAACTAAGCTAGATATAGCGCATTAAAAAAAAGATCAATTAACTTCGCAATCTGTTGATTTTAATTCAATTATAATGATTTCTTTATTATTAATATCGTAGTGATAGTTAATACCATCCGGAAAATCATTTTTTAGTGTTTTCATCTCATCACTATTTTCACAATACGTCTTAAGCAATTTTTGACGAATAGCATCAATTGTTGTTGGTAATAATAGAGCTTGTTCAGGCGTATTTCGAACACTAAACACTATAAGTATAATTAATTGTATTATGATCTTTTTCTACCCCAACTAACGTAGTGAACTCATCAATATCAATCGGTAACGCTTTTTTTATTGGTTCAATCACTTCATTTTGAGTATCGCTAAGCTCGCTGTTTTTTGAATCTGTATTGGACGCACTTTGTGAAGGGCTTTTAGCATTATCACAGCTGATTAAAGCTAGATTTAAAAGTGCAAAAAGAATTAGTTGCAATATTTTCATACTGATATCTCATTTTTAATGGTTTAGATATACGATATTTCTTAATATTACTCATGTTTACTATTTATACACCACATCATCAAAAACACCAAAACAAAGCATCAAAGATGATGTTTTTTTATACTACAACAAAAAAATCGCCAAACCTTTTCAACAGATTATTGATACACATGACAAAAACGTCAAAAAACGGTTGCACTTTTTTTAAAAACGAGTATTTTGTTAAGAATAGTTTTTAAAAATGACAAAAAGTTAATTATATAACATTATGAAATTTTCACTCAAAATCGTCCTCATCAACATTATTGTCAGCGTGGTCATTATTCCTGCGCGGGGGCGTTTTTTGAATTAAAAATATGTTCATACATAGATCAAAAACCCCCGCCCTCAAAAAGCGGGGGTTTTTTTATGAACCTTATTTTTTATGAAAAATAAATGGGCAAAATAAGTGAGGAATCAATGTTAGGAACACAGTGGATAGTAAAAACTTTAAAAGAGAAAGGCGTAACTACCGTTTTTGGATATCCTGGCGGACAAATTATGCCACTATATGATGCGCTTTATGATGGTGGTATTGAGCATGTACTGTGTCGCCACGAACAAGGTGCAGCCATGGCAGCCATAGGCTATGCCCGAGCAACAGGAAAAACAGGTGTCTGCATTGCAACCTCTGGCCCTGGTGCAACAAACATCATCACAGGTCTTGCCGATGCCTTAATTGATTCAGTACCGATTGTTGCCATAACAGGACAAGTTCCCACCAACCTTATTGGTACTGACGCCTTTCAAGAAGTAGATGTTTTAGGATTATCACTTGCTTGCACCAAACACAGTTACTTAATTGATGAGGCTAAAGACTTACCCAACACCTTAGAGCAGGCCTTTGACTTAGCCAATTCAGGCAGGCCGGGACCAATATTAATTGACATCCCCAAAGACATACAGCTTGCAAACCTAGAGTACCAAAACTATTTATCGCCATCCTTAACCAAAACTTCTCAACAAGATAACTCTCAATTATATCCAATCTTGCCTGATGATATAAACCAAGCCAAACAAATGATCGCCCGAGCTAAAAAACCAATCCTTTACATTGGTGGTGGTGTTGGACTTTCTGGAGCAATAGCCGAACTAAGACAATTCATGGCACTAACAAACATCCCAAGTGTATCAACACTAAAAGGACTTGGCGTAGCCGATCTTAATAACCCTTATTATTTAGGACTAATTGGCATGCACGGCGCCAAAGCAGCTAATTTAGCAGTGCAAGAGTGCGATCTACTAATTGCGTTAGGGGTGCGATTTGATGACAGAGTAACGGGCAATCTTAACGAATTTGCACGACATGCTAAAGTGCTTCATGTTGATATTGACCAAGCCGAAATCAACAAATTACGCCAAAGCCATTTAGGATTGCAAGGTGACATAAAACACGTGTTACCCTTGCTAAATCAAACTGTATCAATAAATGCATGGCATCAAAGGATTGATGAATTAAAAGCACAGCATCCAACCCGTTATGATCACCCAGGCGAAGCCATTTATGCACCAGCATTATTAAAAACCCTATCAGAGCGTAAATCGGCCGATGCAGTTATTACAACCGATGTTGGACAACACCAAATGTGGACAGCCCAGCACATGCGCTTTACCCACCCACAAAACTTTATCACATCAAGTGGGCTTGGCACTATGGGATTTGGTTTACCTGCTGCCGTTGGTGCACAAATGGCAAGACCGAATGACTGCGTTATTTGTGTATCGGGCGATGGTTCATTCATGATGAATGTTCAAGAACTCACCACCATCAAACGCAAACAGCTACCAATAAAAATTGTATTAATTGATAACCAACGCTTAGGCATGGTTCGCCAATGGCAAGAGCTATTTTTTAACGAAAGATACAGCGAAACAAACCTATCTGATAATCCCGATTTTTTAACGCTAGCCAAAGCGTTTGACATACCGGGGCAAACCATCAGCAAAAAGTCACAAATAAACGGTGCGCTTGACAACATGTTCAATTCCAAAGGTGCTTACCTTTTACATGTATGCATAGACGAATTAGAAAACGTATGGCCACTTGTACCACCTGGTGCGGCCAACGAAAACATGTTAGACAAAAGTGGCAAGGAGTAAGCAATGAACCAACAAACGCAACATCAATTAACCATAAAAGCGAATGACGCCTTAGGAACACTTGAACGAATATTGCGTGTAATCCGCCATCGAGGTGGACACATCGAATCAATGCAAATGCAAACATTCGAAAACAACACAATAACAATGACGCTACACTTAACGACCGAAAGATCACTATCAACATTACAAAACCAAGTCGCAAAATTAGAAGATGTCATTACAGTTGAATAAAAGATTAACCAAATTAATAAATAACTTAACAGTTAAACAAACACAAGTTCAGAGTATAATGCTTAACCATTAAAGCAAAATACTTACAGCAAAAAATGCTTATCAAATAAAAAATAAAGAGGAAAACAAAAATGGGTTCTACAGCAAAATCGGATTATATTTGGTTTAATGGCGAAATGGTTCCATGGGCAGATGCCAAAGTACATGTTATGTCGCACGCCTTACATTATGGAACTTCAGTATTTGAAGGGGTACGTTGTTATGACACCCATAAAGGCCCTGCTATTTTTCGCCATAAAGAACACGCACAACGACTATTAAACTCAGCCAAAATTTATCGTTTTCCTGTTCCTTATTCGCTTGAAGAAATTATGGAAGCAACTCGCCAAACCATCAAAAAAAATAATTTAAAAAGTGCTTATATCCGCCCACTTGTTTTTGTTGGTGATGTAGGCATGGGAGTCAACCCACCAGCAGGTTATCAAACCGATGTCATGATTGCCGCATTCCCATGGGGTGCCTATCTTGGCGAAGAAGCATTAGACCAAGGTATTGATGCAATGGTCTCATCGTGGCATCGTGTCGCATCAAACACCATTCCCGCAGCAGCTAAAGCGGGCGGTAACTATTTATCGTCATTACTAATTGGATCTGAAGCACGAGCAAATGGTTTCCAAGAAGGTATCGCATTAGATGTGCATGGTCACCTATCAGAAGGCGCAGGCGAAAACCTATTCATCATAAAAGATAGCATTTTATATACCCCAGTGCTATCGTCTTCAGCGCTACCGGGTATTACACGTGATGCAGTATTAACATTAGCACGAGACATTGGCATAGAAGTGCGTGAACAAACACTATCTCGTGAATCACTTTATTTAGCCGACGAAGTGTTTATGACAGGCACCGCAGCCGAAATCACCCCCGTACGCAGTGTTGACCGCATTCAAGTGGGTATTGGTCGTTGCGGCCCAATCACCAAACAAATACAACAAACATTTTTTGGCTTATTTAGTGGTAAAACCGAAGACAAATACGGTTGGTTAGATCCAATTAAATAAAAATCACTCCCACCAACTAATTTGGTGGGAATTTTTTAAACATCGAATTAGCTATATTGATTTATTATCGAGACAAAATAAAATCGTATGCATAATAAAAACTTGGGAGCAAAAAATGCCTAAATATCGTTCAGCAACCTCGGTCGAAGGCCGAAACATGGCTGGCGCCCGTGCATTATGGCGTGCAACAGGCGTTAAAAATGAAGACTTTGGTAAACCCATCATTGCGGTGGTTAACTCATTTACACAATTCGTACCAGGGCATGTCCATCTAAAAGACATTGGTCAACTGGTTGCAAAACAAATTGAAGCATCGGGTGGTATTGCCAAAGAATTCAACACAATCGCCGTTGATGACGGCATCGCCATGGGGCATGGTGGTATGCTCTATTCATTACCATCGCGCGAACTTATTGCCGATTCGGTTGAATATATGGTTAACGCACATTGTGCCGATGCAATGATCTGCATCTCGAACTGCGACAAAATCACTCCCGGCATGTTAATGGCCTCACTTCGTTTAAATATTCCCACCATTTTTGTTTCTGGTGGACCAATGGAAGCGGGAAAAACCAAACTTTCAGATCAAATTATAAAATTAGATCTGGTCGATGCCATGATCCAAAGTGCTAACCCAAATGTCAGCGACGAAGACAGCAAAGCAATCGAAGAATCAGCCTGCCCAACTTGTGGCTCTTGCTCAGGCATGTTTACCGCTAACTCCATGAACTGCTTAACTGAAGCCTTAGGCCTATCCCTACCCGGCAACGGCTCATTAGTTGCCACACACAAACAGCGTGAACAACTCTTTTTACAAGCAGCAAAACGCATTGTTGAAATTACCAAACGCTATTACGAACATGATGATGAATCTTACCTACCACGCGCTATCGCAACTAAAGCCGCATATGAAAACGCCATGTCACTCGATATTGCCATGGGGGGATCGACCAACACCGTTTTACATCTGCTAGCAACAGCACAAGAGGGTGAAATCGATTTTACTATGTCAGATATCGACAAATTATCCCGCAAAGTCCCACACCTATGCAAAGTGGCGCCAAGTACTGCAAAATATCATATGGAAGATGTACACCGTGCTGGTGGCGTGGTATCAATCATGTCTGAATTAGACAAAGCAGGCCTACTCAATCTTAATGTTCACAACGTACTCGGTTTATCATTACAAGAAACCTTTACTAAATACGACATCAAACAAACTAACGACGAAACCGTCAAAAAAATGTACCGTAGTGGCCCAGCCGGCATTCGCACTACCAAAGCATTTTCACAAGACTGCTATTGGGACACACTTGACGATGACCGTCAAGAGGGGTGTATTCGTGATATAGCCCATGCCTATAGTCAAGATGGTGGACTTGCCACACTCTATGGTAACGTAGCACTGGATGGAGCAATTGTTAAAACTGCAGGCGTTGCTGCTGAAAATCTCATTTTCCGAGGCCCTGCCAAAGTATTTGAAAGCCAAGAAGATGCTGTCGATGCCATTTTAGGTGGAAAAATAATAGCAGGCGATGTAGTTGTCATTATTTACGAAGGACCAAAAGGTGGACCGGGCATGCAAGAAATGCTCTACCCAACCAGCTATCTAAAATCAATGGGACTTGGCAAAGCTTGTGCCCTTATTACTGATGGACGATTTTCAGGAGGATCATCGGGCTTATCAATCGGACACATCTCACCAGAAGCAGCAAGTGGTGGAGTTATAGGGCTAGTTCGTGATGGTGATATAATCGATATTGATATTCCAAATCGAAAACTCGTACTAGATGTCCCTAATGATGAACTTGAACGCCGCCGAGTCGCCGAACTTGCCCGTGGTGACAAAGCCTTTACGCCTCACCACCGCAACCGCCAAGTCTCTTATGCACTTAAAGCTTACGCTAGCTTAGCAACCAGCGCAGACAAAGGGGCAGTTCGTGATAAAAGCAAACTTGGAGGTTAATGTGAAACAACAAAACACACAATTCACAGGCGCCGACTACTTAAAAGCAACACTTTGCAGTGCCGTTTATGACGTGGCCGAAGTCACTCCACTTGAAAAGATGGAAAAAATCTCAACAAGATTAAATAATCAAATTTTTGTCAAGCGCGAAGACCGCCAACTCGTCCACAGTTTCAAAATCCGTGGCGCACAAGCCATGATAGCAAGCCTAAGTGAAGATGAACGCAAATGCGGTGTTATTGCCGCATCAGCAGGCAACCATGCGCAGGGCGTTGCTTTTTCGGCGACTAAATTAGGCATCAGTTCTTTAATTGTTATGCCGCTAACAACCGCCGACATCAAAGTAGAAGCAGTAAAAAGCTTCGGCGGTGAAGTACTTTTGTACGGAGCCAATTTTGACGAAGCCAAAGCCAAAGCCATGGCGCTTGCCAAAGAACAAAAACGCATTTTTATTCCACCCTTTGACCACCCACTTGTCATTGCAGGACAAGGCAGTATTGCGATGGAATTATTACAACAAAATGCCAAACTCGACCGCATCTTTGTACCCGTCGGTGGTGGAGGGCTTGCTGCTGGCGTTGCGGTATTAATCAAACAAATCATGCCATCAATCAAAGTTATTGCGGTCGAACCTAAAGATTCCGCTTGCTTAAAAGCGGCGTTAGATGCCGGCCACCCTGTTGATTTAGATCGTGTTGGACTTTTTGCCGAAGGTGTCGCCGTTAAACGAATTGGAGACGAAACATTCAGGCTTTGCCAACAATATATCGACGATATTATCACCGTCAGTAGCGACGAAATTTGCGCAGCAGTAAAAGACCTATTTGACGATGTACGTGCCATAGCTGAACCCTCTGGCGCAGTTGCCTTAGCAGGGCTAAAAAAATACGTAGAGCACCACAACATCAGCGGCGAAAATCTTGCCCACATATTATCGGGGGCAAATTTAAATTTCCACAACTTACGTTATGTATCAGAACGTTGCGAACTTGGCGAAAAGCGTGAAGCACTCTTTGCAGTCACCATTCCCGAAAAGAAAGGCAGTTTTTTAAAATTCTGCCAACTCCTTGGCAGACGCTCAGTGACCGAATTTAACTACCGCTACCACGACGACAAGTCCGCCTATATTTTTGTCGGCATCAAAATTGCGCAAAGCAACGAAAAAGACGACATCATGCAAGAACTTACCGCCGCAGGCTACCCTGTTGTGGATCTGACCGAAGATGAAATGGCAAAACTGCATGTTCGTTACATGATTGGCGGCAAACCGTGCAAATCGCTTCAAGAACAAGTGTATAGTTTTGAATTTCCTGAATCACAAGGCGCTTTGCTTAAATTCTTGCAAACATTAGGGACAAATTGGAATATTTCGATGTTCCATTACCGTAGCCATGGGACTGATTATGGTAGAGTACTTGCTGCGTTTGAAATTGGCGAAAGTGATAGTAGTGAATTTAATCAGCATTTGAAAGCTTTGGGGTATGGTTTTCATAACGAAACGCAAAATCCATCACTTGGGTTGTTTTTGACAAATCAGGGGGCGTAATGTTGTTTTTTTGTTAAAAAACAACAAGAAAAAACATCAATAAAATCAACACCTTTCCTGACCAATTTTTTCATCAAAATGATGTTTTTTTGTTGGTGCATAGAATGGGGTTGGTACGGTGGTTTCTGACGTTTTGACCTTTGGTGAACAAAATGGCTACAGTGCCCACGTCCGAGTCAGGGAATTAAAGCAAATTCCCTGACAACCCACGCTTTGGCTGCAGAATGTGGCCTTCGGCAATACTCGTATCATCCTGATATTCGCTTTCTTCGCTATGCTCAGATGTTCAAATTTGTTCCAGACAAATTTGTCAAGCGCGCCACAAACTCGCTCTGTTGTTGCCACATTCTGACGCCGGAATAAAACAGATAACATAGCCGATTGCTTTTTAATTATGTGATTAACTTTATTTTTTATTGCCGCCTATACGGCGTTAAGGAGTTGTATTTTATAGTTACTCTAGCGCCTTTTTTTCTAAACCGCCTATACGGCGTTAAGGCCCATATTTCGGAGTTAGTCTCACGAACTGTTTTTCTAAACCGCCTATACGGCGTTAAGGATCGTAATAATCAGCTAACCAGTCAACCAAACTTTCTAAACCGCCTATACGGCGTTAAGGGCGTTATCCTTTCCTCAGCTTAGAGGGAGCTATTTCTAAACCGCCTATACGGCGTTAAGGTGACGGTTACGCTGTTGACTCTATAGATGTTCTTTCTAAACCGCCTATACGGCGTTAAGGTAGAACTCAAGATTTGATAAATCTTGTTATATAAAGATAAACAACAATTTTGACTTTGAAAACCCTTTTTTTAAGCTATTTTCTAATGTATTGATTTTATTGAACTTTAAATTATCGTAAAAAAAAGGGTTTGGAGAGGTTTATATTCAAAAAAACGGATAGAAAAAACTTTAATAAAATTAGTACCTTTCCTGACCACTTTTTTGGGGTTTTTGCATTGCTTTTTAACACAAAAACAACTCACAAAAAAGACCTAAGGTTATGTTGTTGTCTTGTTTCGGCGTCGGACAAATTTGTCTGGAACAAATTTGAACACCTGAGCATAGAGAAGGTGGCCTCGTAGAGGCGAGTATCAGGATGATACGAGTAATTGCACAAACGGTGCGTTAAGACCGAGCGTCGGTGGAGGACAAATTTGTCTGGAACAAATTTGAACATTTGAGCACGGCGAAGATGCCTCGTAGGGGCGAGTATCAGGATGATACGAGTAATTCCACAAACGGTGCGTTAAGACCGAGCGACGGCGGAGGGTTAGCCGTAGGCCACATTCTGTAGCCAAAGCGTGGGTTGTCAGGGAATTCGCTTTAATTCCCTGACTCGGACGTTGTCACTGTAGCTATTTTGTTCACAAAAAGTCAAAACGTCCGAAACCACCGCACTCAATCCACTCTATTCACAAAAACAAAAAAGCTGATTTTCCGCTAAAAAAACAGTCAGGAAAGGTATTGATTTTATTAAAGTTTTTATTGGGTGTTTTTCTTAAAAAAACACCCAATCATCACTATTTGTTTTGTTCCCGCTCAATCGCACGGTAACCAATATCATGCTGATAAAAACAACCATGCCAATAGATGTCTTTGGCTTGCTGATAAGCACGTTGTTGGGCTTCAAGTACCGTGTTACCAAGTGCGGTTATGCACAATACTCGCCCGCCATTAGTGTGAACACGCCCTTTTTCTAAACTAGTACCCGCATGAAAGATTTTGCAATCTTCGGTTGATTCGGCAGGCAATCCAAGGATGACATCTTTGGTATTATATTTGCCTGGGTAACCGCCAGCGGCAAGCACCACACCTAATGCAGGTCTTGGCTAGAAATTATGTCGGTATAGCCACATTAGCATGTTGCATAATATGGCTAAAAATATAAATAGATATATGATTAATACAAAATATCAACAGCTTCTATTTAACTTCAATTAATCATTTCCATTTTTTTCTTTTTTTGTATCTACGTGGGGTTTCGAGAAAACTAATAAAAAATACATACAATATAAAAATAAAAACAGCTGACCAGAAAAAAACAAGTTCTAAAAAAAGCCCTTCTCCAGGCTGACTTATCATAAACAGGCTATATAAAAAAATAAAATAAAAATAAAAAAGAGCTAAACGTCGTTTACGATTTAAAGTCTTATCATTTTCATAGTCCATTGCAATATATCCCGA